>MHBM01000160.1:10180-10322 GCA_001804885.1 Lentisphaerae bacterium RIFOXYA12_FULL_48_11 | reverse complement strand
CAAGGCTATGGGTGAGCTGGACAACACGCTTGTTGTCATCAGTGGTGACCATGGTATGCCCGGTGTACCTGGTGGAAAATGCAATCTGTATGATCACGGCGTTAACGTTGCCCTGATCGCGCGCGGGCCCGGAGTGAAGGGC
>MHBM01000160.1:2090-10145 GCA_001804885.1 Lentisphaerae bacterium RIFOXYA12_FULL_48_11 | reverse complement strand
TGTTGCGCCGACGTTTCTTGAAGCAGGTGGCGTGAAAGTACCGGAAGTAATGACCGGCCGAAGTTTCATGAACGTGCTGTATTCCGGAAAATCGGGGCTGGTGGACCCGGAACGTACGTGGGTGGTGACCGGCCGTGAACGGCATGTTGCCGCGGCGCGTGAGGACAACCTGCCGTACCCGCACCGGGCCTTGCGCACAAAGGAGTTTCTCTACGTCCGGAACTTCGCGCCCGATCGCTGGCCGATGGGAAGTCCTAAATTCACAGGCAAGACAGATTTGCCAGCAGCGGATGCTTTGGAACACAACACTTATGCAGCATTTGCCGACATGGATGCAAGTCCGACAAAGGCATGGCTTTTGAGTCAATTCGGAGAGCAGCAGTGGCAATGGAATTATGACTATGCATTTGGGAAACGCCCGGCTGAAGAACTTTATGATCTGGGAAAAGACCCGGATGAGACAAAGAATCTTGCTGCTGATCCTGGGTATGCGGACAGGAAGAGAGAGATGGCTGATCAATTGATGAAGATTCTGAAAGACGCAAAAGATCCGCGCGTTACGGGTGATTGCATGACATTTGAACGTTCTCCGTATACAGATGTTCAGGCAGCCGGGGCTGGTAAGAAGGGTGATGGGAAAAGAAAGAAATAGTCGCGGATTTCAAGGCGTGGCTTCTGGCAGTTGCTGCGTGGATGTTCTGAGTCTGAGATTCTTCATCCCGACCTCTAAGAGAGTCGGGCTTCAGAATGACAATGGTGATTAAGGGTGCTGTCATCCTTAGCGACGCGAAGGATCTCGATTTCATAAACGAATAGGGGTGGTAAATATGAGGAATGACATTTCTCGCAGGCAGTTTCTGGTAATGTCAGGTGTTGGCGCTTTTGCAATGTCAGTCCCTGGTTGTATTACGATGGGGGGCAAAAAGATCACGGGTCAGAATGCTGCCGGAAAACCGAATGTTATCGTGATTCTTGCTGATGATCTTGGTCATGCAGATGTTGGTTTCAATGGCTGTAAGGATATTCCAACGCCGAATATCGATTCTCTGGCGAAGAATGGTGTGCGTTGCTCGAACGGATATGTGTCTCATCCTTTCTGCAGTCCAACGCGCGCAGGTTTGTTGACCGGCAGGTATCAGCAGCGATTCGGGCATGAATGTAATCCTGCCTGGTTGCCGGAGGACACGAATGTCGGATTGCCTCTTAATCAGGTAACCGTTGCGCAGGTAATGCGGGATGCGGGCTATGTCACTGGCGCAATAGGCAAATGGCATCTTGGCGCGGCACCATGTTTCCATCCTAATGAGCGCGGGTTTACTGAGTATCTGGGGTTTCTCGGAGGCGGGCACATGTATATGCCGGGCGACAAGGGTGGTGTTGAGTATACTGTTCCTGTGTTGCGCAATAAACAGCCCGTGGAGCAGAAAGAATATATGACAGATTTGCTTTCCAGCGAAGCAGCTTCTTTCATAACCAGGCACAAAGATAAGCCATTTTTCCTATATCTTGCCTATAATGCCGTGCATACCCCTTTGCAGGCGCCTGAAAAATATCTGAACCGTTTCAAGCACATTGCCGACGAAAAACGCAGAACCTATGCTGCGATGAACAGCGCGATGGATGATGGCATCGGGTTGGTCTTGAAGGCACTTCGTGACAACGGGATCGAGGAGAATACCATGGTTTGGTTCTTTAGCGATAACGGCGGCCCGCCGGCCAATGTTGCCCCAACGAACAATTCGCCTTTCCGTGGACACAAGGGAAATGTCTACGAGGGCGGGATTCATGTTCCATTTGTGGTGCAATGGAAAGGTGGTCTGCCCAGAGGTAAGGTTTATGATGAACCGGTTATATCGCTTGATGTATTTGCCACGGCGGCAGCACTTGCCGGGGCAAAAGTTCCTGAAAGTCACAAGCTGGATGGAGTGGATATACTTCCTTATCTTTCCGGAGAAAGAAAAGGTGTGCCGCATGATGTTCTGCACTGGCGGTCGGGAGGTAGTGGCGGTAAATGGGCCGTACGACAGGGGCGTTACAAGCTGGTCAAGGATGGAACCGCAGTTGAACTGTTTGATCTTGTTGATGATGTCGGTGAAACAAAAGACCTTGGAGCTGAGAAACCGGATATAGTCAAACAATTGCAGAAACTGCATGATGCTTGGAATGCGGAGTTGATAGAGCCGCTCTGGCAGAATCCCAAAAGGGCGGTTAAGAAGGCAGGGCGAAAGTAGATTAATCCGACATAGGATCGCCCCAGCGGAGTGGGGCTCCTACAGGAAGAAGGATGTGCGATAAGGCAGCTTACAGTGGAGGAGAAATGAATAGACGTGATTTTATAAAGGCGGGCGCATCTTTAATTTCAGTGGCGGCTTTGCCAGGATTCCTCAAGGCGGCTGACGGTAAGCTGCCGAATATCCTCTGGATTGTTGCCGAGGACATGAATCCGAACCTGGGCTGTTATGGTGATCCTGATGCCGTCACGCCGAACCTGGACAAGTTTGCGAGAGAATCTCTGCGATACCTGAACTGCTGGTCCACGGCGCCAGTCTGTGCGCCAGCCCGTACAACGCTGATTACCGGCGTATATCCGACCAGTACTGGCGCAGAGCATATGCGGAGCCTGGTGAAGATGCCTGGATTCATGAAGATGTATCCGCAGTTGCTTCGTGAAGCTGGCTACTACTGTACGAACTGTGCAAAGGAGGATTACAACCTCGAAAAGCCAGGAGAGGTTTGGGACGTATCGTCAAAGAAGGGACATTGGAAGAACAGGCCGGCCGGAAAACCCTTCATGGCTGTTTTTAACATCGAAAAGACCCACGAAAGTCAGATTCGCAAGCGGCCTCACACGCTTGTGCATGACCCGTTGAAAATAAGGGTGCCCGCGTATCATCCGGACACGCCTGAAGTACGGCATGACTGGGCACAATACCACGACAACGTCACCGTGATGGACGAAATTGCGGGCAACTATCTCAAGGAGCTTGAAACTGCCGGTCTTGCGGAGGATACGATTGTTTTCTTCTATGGAGACAATGGCGGTGGAATGCCGCGGGGGAAGAGATGGTGCTATAAGTCGGGACTGAATGTGCCGTTGATTATTCGCATACCGGAAAAGTATCAACACCTGGCCCCGCGTGATTACACGCCTGGCGGTTCAACAGATCGCCCTGTCGGGTTTGTTGATTTTGCTCCCACGCTTTACAGTCTTGCTGGGATCAAGCCGCCTGACTGGGTGCAGGGCCACGCTTTCATGGGCAAGCTTGATGAACCGCAGAAATATATTCACGGGTTCAGGGGGCGCATGGATGAACGTTATGATTTGGTTCGTTCGGTTCGAAATGACAGATACCTGTACGTTCACAATTACATGCCGCACATGATATATGGCCAGCATATAGCCTACATGTTCCAGACGCCGACAACCGCGGTATGGAAGAAGATGTATGACGAAGGAAAATTAAAACCGCCGCAGACTTTCTTCTGGGAAACCAAACCGCCGGAGGAATTGTATGACATACAGGCTGATCCTGACGAAGTGAAAAATCTTGTGGATTCTCCGGATCACAAGGTGGTTTTGAATGAGCTTCGAAAGGTACAAAGGGATCATGTATTGAAGATAAGGGATGTCGGTTTTCTGCCGGAATCCGAAATGATCCGTCGTTCGAATGGATCAACGCCGTATGAAATGGGGCATGATCCGAAGGAATACCCGATAGCGAAGATTCTTGAGATGGCCGAATTTGCCTCGTCATTGAGACCTGATGTTGTGTCGGAATTGAAGGATGGATTAAAGAATTCGGACTGTGCAGTGCGATACTGGGCCGTTCTTGGCTTTGTGATGCGTGGTACGGTTGTGGTCAATTCGGGTAACGCGGAATTGCGTGAATTACTGAAAGATGAATCGCCTGCTGTTCGTATTGCCGTGGCAAGAGCACTGGGTCTTTATGGCAGCGATGAGGACCGGAAGATGGTGTTGGCCGTCCTGAAAGAACTTGTCTCACCCGATAAGAATGGCATTTATGTTGCAATGGATGCTTTGAATGTTGTTGATGCCATGGGCGACAGGGCGAATGGCCTGAAAGATTTTCTGAGAACAATTCCGCGCAAGGACCCGGCTGCCACAAGCAGGATAACTGGTTTTGCAAAGCTGCTGGAGAAGGTTCTTCAGTAGGAATATCCGGGATTGAATTTCATTGGTTCTTCTGTAAGGCAAAACACGTTCTTTGACTGTAGATGTACATGTTTTGCCCGTTGTGAATTCACCCCGAGTCGGAGTATATGGATACTGCGGTTAGTTGTTATTGATTCAATATATACCGTGGTATACTGGCAACGTATACTTCAGTACTCATTTCAGGCGTTCCATACATTGTTCGATAATTTTATGCTATGTATAAGTCGTTATGGGGCAATATAATGTATTTTGTGGTATTTTTTGATGGTTTTGGCATAATTCGTGCAAGTGCTTGCTGATCAATGTGGTGGTAAGGATGGAAAATAGAATGAATAGAAGGTGTTTGGTTCTAGGTGCATTGTACAGTCTCATCTTAGTTCCCTTGATGTTGTTTGTCTCAACTACATACGCGGAAGAAAAAGTAATATTTAACGGTAAGGATATTGATGGATGGGATAGTGCGCCTGACTGGTGGTATGTTGAGGATGGAGCTCTAACTTCGCAAAGTACAGCCGACAAGCCCTGTAAGAAATGTAATTACCTGATCTGGAAGGGTGGTCAACCTGCCGATTTTGAGCTGACGTGTGATTTTAAACTGAGTGCTTCCGCCAATTCCGGTGTTCAAATACGTTCTGAAGCCAAGCCCAACTGGGATACTTACGGGTATCAGGCTGACATGACGGGCGACGGTAAGCTTGTCGGATATGTCTATCATCACAAGCGGGGGTTGATTGCGGCGCGTGGCGAGAAAGTAACAATCACGGCTGATGGCAAGAAGGAAGTCCAGAAGATCGGGGACGCCGCCGAACTGTTGAAGAATTTCAAGAAGGATGATTGGAATAAATACAGGATTATATGCCATGGTCCGGATATCACGCTTTATGTCAACGATGTATTAATGTGTCAGATAACTGATAATGAGGCGGGCGCTGCAGGGAAGGGTGGAGTGATTGGGCTCCAGATGCATCCTGGACCGCCAATGAAGGTTCAGTTCAAGAACATTGTTCTGAAGGAGTCGAAGTAGGATGGAGGCTGGTCAGGAGATGAACCCGCCTTCGCCAAGGCTTATGGCAGGCAGGTGCAGATGGATGCTATGGATTGCAGGATAGAGATGGAGAAAAAAAGAATGAAGAAATTCATGGTTGGTGTTGGGTTGGTTGTGTTGATGGCTTTTCCTGTTGTTGGGGCAGAGTTTGTTACAAACAGCATGGCTCAGTTGATCGAGGTGCTCAAATCTGAGGCAGGGCAGGAGCTGAAGGCGTCTGCGTGCCGTGATCTAGGACTTGTTGGCGGTAAGGATGCAGTACCAATACTTGCCGGACTGCTGGGTGATGAAAAGCTTGCCCATATGGCGAGATATGGTCTTGAGCAGATCCCCGATCCTGCCGTTGATGAGGCGCTTCGTGTAGCGCTGAGCAATGTGAAAGGTCCGCAGCTGGTTGGTGTGATTAACTCCATCGGTGCCAGGCGTGATGTCAAGGCGATGGAACAGTTGGGTGCGTTGCTGAAGGATCAGGATCAGCAGGTTGCCCACGCTGCTGCTGCGGCGCTTGGCAGGCTGGGTACTGTTGATGCAGGGAAAATACTTGAAAGTGTACTGGAACAGGCCAAAGGGGAAGAAATGGCATATGTTTGTGACGCAATACTCTGCTGTGCCGACAGGTTGATGAGTCAGAGGAAGGAAAGCAAGGCGTTAGGTTTGTTTGAAAAAGTATCCAATGCCGATGTGCCGGTCAGGTTCAAGGCTGTTGCCTTGAGAGGCGTGATCCGTTGCAGCGGTCAGGTGAATATGCTTGTTGATATGCTCAATAGTAGCGACCAGTTAATGTTTTCAATGGGACTCATGGTGGCACAGGAATTAAAGGGGCGGAAAGTAACTTCGGCTTTGATTTTTCAGCTGGGAAGACTTCATCCTGAAAAGGTCGTTCAGCTTGTTCAGGTTCTGGGTAAGCGGCGTGACAGGGCAGCTGCGCCGGAGTTGATTGCGCTGGTGAGAAAAAAGGACAAGGCGACTCGCATGGCTGCTGTTCGTTCTCTTTCAGAAATCGGCGATTCCGCAGCTGCGCCTGTTTTTATGGATCTTCTAAAGGATCCTGATCCCGAGATTGTTCAGGTTGCATCTCTTGGACTTGCCAGCCTTTCTGATCCGGGAGTCAATGATGACGTGATCAAGATGTTGGATTGTCCAGATAGTGCTGTACGTGCAAGGATGTTTGATCTGGTGGGGCAGCGCAGGATCAAGAAAGCAATACCGGTATTGGTCAAGGCCATGGATGATAAAGATGAGGTTATCAGATTTGCTGCCATAAGAAATTTTGGTTTGTTGGCGGGGACGTCTGAACTTCCTTCCATGCTGGAAAAAATTGTAAAGAGTACAAATGCAGGCGAAATCGGCGCGCTGGAAAAAGCGCTCAGTTCGATATGTTCGACGGGAAGTGACCAGGGTGGGTGTGTACAGAAGCTGGCGGAATCTCTGCAGAAGGCTACTCCTGAATCCAAGTCTGCGCTGTTGAGAGTTCTTCGAACAGTTGGAGGCGCAGCCGCTCTGAAGGTTGTGCGAGGTTGTGTAGGTGATTCAAATAAGGATGTTCACAAGGCGGCTGTAAGAGTCCTGAGCGAGTGGAAAACGGTGGATGTGATTCCAGTGCTGCAGGAGCTGGCGAGAAATTCGACAGAGCAGCTGGACAAGATTCTCAGCCTGCGAGGCTGTCTCGGGATGGTTTCAAAAAAAGAAGTTCCGCCCAAGGAAAAGCTTTCCATCTGCAAGGATGTGGCATCGTTGATACAGCGTGATGAGGAAAAGAAAATGCTCATGGGTGCCCTGGCCGGTATCGGGAATGCTGAATCATTGAATATGATTACGGCTTATCTTGATGAACCGAACGTAAGACGTGATGCGGTGTCGACCGTATTGGCGATTGCGAAGAAACGTGCCAAAAAACAGAATGCCGCAGTGGCGAAGGCTGCATTGGAAAAGGTGGTAAAGGTGGCGGAGAATCCTGTGGATGTGAAGCAGGCGCAGGAGTTCCTGAAACAGATAGAGAAAGAGAAGTAGGGACAAGGCAGAGAGGCTTCAGTGCTTTGCTAAAGCTGTGCAGGGCAGGCAGGGGCACAAAGATGTTGAAAATGAAGAAAAGATGAGAGAGGTAACCGCAGATGAACGCAGATGAACGCAGAATGCGTATAAGAGGTAAAGATAGTGTTGGAGTGAATTCATTCGTATCGCGCCGTCAGTTTTTGAAAAGGGCAGCCGCTGTAAGCAGTGTTTTTGCCGTTCCATATATTATTCCGGGGCCAGCCCTTGGTAAGGGTGGTGCCGTAGCACCAAGTGAGCGTATTATTATGGGTGCAATAGGCCTGGGTGGACGTGGTAGCGGTGACTTGGGGTGGGCTCTTGGCGAATCGGATATTCAGGTTGTTGCAGTCTGCGAGACGCGTAAGGATCGTCGCGATGCGGCGAAGAATGCTGTTGATGGAAAGTACGGTAACAAGGATTGTGCAACTTACAGGGATTTCAGGCAGATGTATGCCGATCATCCGGAGATAGATGCTGTCCTTATCGCGACTGGCGACAGGTGGCATTCAATGCTTTCGATACTCGCCATGAAAGCAGGGAAGGATGTCTATTGCGAGAAGCCGGGAAGTCTAGCCATTGCGGAGGGGCAGGCTGTTGTCGCAACGGCAAAGCGGTATGGACGTGTGTTTCAGACAGGCACACAGCGGTTGAGTCAGGCCAATTTCGTGTTTGCCGCTGAGATGGCCCGCACTGGAAGGCTCGGTAAGATTAACACTCTTCGGGCTCATATTGCCGGAGGGACATCGTACACGTCAAAGACATGGCTTCCGGCTGAACCTGAACCACCGAAAGATGAAATGGA
>MHBM01000160.1:0-2049 GCA_001804885.1 Lentisphaerae bacterium RIFOXYA12_FULL_48_11 | reverse complement strand
ACAGCCGCTACATCAATGGAGGTTGGCACGGGTGTTATGATTTTCATTCCGGGAGTATCGGTGAGTGGGGGAGTCACACAATTACCCAGTGTCTGATGGCTATACCGGAACATTACAATGATGTTCTTGAGTTTGAGTTTCCTGATAATGAGTCGGGCGATGGAGTCGTGGTCCATTATCCAAACGGCATAAAGATGTTTCTGGAAGCGGGTGGCTGGCGTGGGTCTTGCGGTAACAAGGTGGAAGGATCGGAAGGGTGGGTGTCAGTTGCTGATGGTTATGAGCGGCCCGAGGTTTCTGATCTCGCGTTGTTGAAAGATTTTGACAAGATTGTTCAGGATTATATTGCAGCCAATGACAGACCTATGAATCACATGAGGGATCTCTTCAATTGCGTCAGGAACCGCAGGCAGCCGGTGGCCAATCCAGTTATGATGCATCGGTCTATGTCGATGGTTCATGCTGCTAACATCTGCATGTGGCTCAAACGCAACGTCAAGTGGGACCCGGTAAAGCAGGAATTTGTGGGTGATGCGGATGCCAACAGGCTGCGTTCGCGCGCAATGCGTGAACCGTGGCGGGTGTAATCTTCATTGGCTGTCTGTAGTAAAGCGCTTCGAATCGTCGTCACGCATTTTAGGATGAAATCTTTCGCGTGATGAGGATTGCCATCCTTTGGGTTAAACCCTCGAGAGATTCTGGAAAAACCGCATATTGTTCCGGTTTTCGAGAATGAATTGGCGCCGTCGGCCATGTCATTATTTGTCCATGAAAGGAATAAAGGAATAGTTGAAATCCAAGGATGACGCTAAGGTAAGTCTGAAGATTACATTAGCTTTTGACACTTGCCGTTACGCGGCGTTACAGTCTTTTTTTTCTCAAGTTGCACTATGCGAAATGGAGGGAGATTTGTTATGTCACGTTTCTTAGCTTTAATCCTGTTTGTTGCATCATCTGTATGTTTATTTGCGGGCGAAGCTCCTGTTGTGAAAAAACTATTTCTTCCGGTACGCCATCACATAGGAGACACGGGGTTGCTTCCTCAACAGTCTATAGATGAGGCTTCATGGGTGTGGCATCCCCGGTTTGTGCTTCAGGAGATACCCCAGATTTCGTCTGAAGCAAGGGGGAAGATCAAAGGCCGCGAACAGCATTTCCAGGCTGGCTGGCGCGGTCCTGTTTTTCTTCGTTTCAGGAGGGAGTTTGATGCAGGTGAAGCGCCTCTGGTGTTTCATGTAAGCGCCGATGAACGTTTTGAGCTGTTTCTTGATGGTCACCGTATTGCGAGAGGTCCGGATCGATCAGATGTTGAGCATTGGTCATATTCAACCTACGAAGTTAAGCTTGTTCCAGGGAAACATTGCATCGAAGCTTTGTGCTGGCATGTTGGTCCTCTTGCGCCTATTGCCCAACTTTCTTTTCGAGGGGGGTTCATTTTCAAGGCTGAAGCTGATTACAGTAATAAACTTACAACTGGCAAGGCTGACTGGCAGGTTGCTCAACTGGATGGTGTTGCCCTGGCTCCACCGGGTGAGGGTTCGATTTTTGGCATTGGTGGTGAGTTGACGGCTCGTGGCTGTGGTCCGCAATGGCAAGAAGGAACTTACTTGAAAGCCGAAGTTGTACGTGGACCTGTCAGGAAAACGCCATATGGCGAAAGTGTTGCGGGGTGGAAACTGTTTCCTTCAACCTTGCCTGACCGGCTTGACCACGAAGTTAAGACCGGCCGAGCAATAGCACTTGGCGCCGGAACTATTGACCGAAAGACGGCCATCAAAGAGGAAGATGCGAAACACCCTGATCTTTCAAAATGGCAGGCGCTGATAGAAGGCAAGGGTGATGTTAAGGTATCTCCGGATTCAGAACTCTTTCTCCTGTGGGATTTGGACAACTATTTCTGCGCTCATCCTGTTTGCGAGGTTTCTGGCGGAGAAGGTGCTAAAATCACATGGGGATGGGCGGAAGCACTTTACAAACCAGGATCAAATTCGAAAGGTAAAAGAAACGAGTTTATTGGTAAGAATTTCCGGGGGATGGTTGATACATTTC
>MHBM01000159.1:15211-15611 GCA_001804885.1 Lentisphaerae bacterium RIFOXYA12_FULL_48_11 | reverse complement strand
CTTATTAACCGTGGAGCGAATACAGAAACGCAAGACGTAAACTACAATACCGCTTTGGATCTGGCCATAAATTATAACCATCAGGAAATTGTCGACTTTCTAAGCTTTAAGTTAACTGAAAGGCAAGCCCCGACAACAGAAATGAAAGAAACTGTGTTTAGTTGTTTAGAACCTACAGAAGAATTATCAAACCCCAAGAGTTCTTTTCTATCTGAGCTTTCTGAGTTAATAATCTAAGAATAATCTTAATTTTTTATTAACTTGCAAATATTATTCTCTATTTTTGTATAATCCCAATTATAAGTTAACAGTGTATTTTTTGAAATTTATAACTTTATTTAATTTGCTTAGATCCTAAAACAAGTTCAGGATGACAATAGAGTTTTTATTACCTATTTTT
>MHBM01000159.1:5473-15109 GCA_001804885.1 Lentisphaerae bacterium RIFOXYA12_FULL_48_11 | reverse complement strand
GGCAATCAATAAACACAGATGGAGTTACCGAAATGCCAGTAAGTGCAGGCTCAAACCAGGCCGACATTAGTCAGAGACTTCAATACCAGAAAGGTGGACTCGGCAGAATGTACTGGGATTACAGAGATTCACAAACCTTCAGATATCTAAAGGGTCCAGCAGTTCTGGATGCCGGTTGCGGTGAAGGAATTACCCTTGAAAAGCTTATCAGTCTTCACCCCGACTGGAACATTGAAGGCCTGGACATTGACGCTGAAAATGTATCCATCTGCAAGAATGTCGGACTGCCCATAAAACACGGCAGCTTGTATGAAGTGCCATACCAAGATGAACGTTTTGATTCGTGCCTTTTCATGGAAGTCATCGAACATCTAGAACACCCAGACAAGGCAATAGGCGAACTTGCAAGGGTTACAAAGAAGAACGGCCACCTGGTAATAGTTTTCCCTGTCGACTGGGCTATGTATACTGCAAGGCTAATTTGCCTTCGCTTCAAGGAAGCCACATTTGACCCTGGCCATCTCAGGCAATGGAAAACGAGCGATCTGGGGACAGTACTGCAATCCTGTGGTTTTGAATATATAAAGGCTATATCACTGCCCCTTCCAACACCTTTTGCATTGCATAAACTGGTTATCGCACGAAAAAAATGAAGTAACATGGAAAAAAACCTTAAAATAGGAATTCTGAAGATTCTTGCGATCTCCGCACTCGTCACATTCAGCATCCAGTCGTTTTCCGACAACAAGGCAGATGTAGATCTCTGGGGTAATACAGGCTTTGTCAAAGCCATGCCATGGGCACCGGAATTCCACCGTGAAAACACATTTTCATTTACAGATCCGCACCATTCATGGATCAATCACGAATGGTTCGCAGAGTATATTTTCAACAAGGTGCACAATACATGGGGAAACACAGGGCTTCTTGGGGTAAAACTACTACTAGGACTGATGATCATAGCCCTTTTGGCAAATCAGGTTACGAAGAATTGCACAACACCTATACTGCAATTCCTTTTTCTTGCGCTCACTATATCAACCATGGGGTATGGCTTTTCCATTCGCCCACACCTGTTCACATATCTTATGCTTGTCCTGTTTCTTACCTTGTTGAAGAACCACGCAAATAAACAGCCAGCGCTTCTCCTTCTTCTTCCTATCCTTGGCGTAATCTGGACAAACCTCCATGGAGCTTTTTTCATAGGGATAATCCTGTTAACAGTCTACGTGTTCTCAGAATATGCAAAATTGCTCTACAATGGCCGATTCAATCATCAGAAATCTTTTGCATTACTCTTACCCTCCACATGCTTTCTCCTGATTGCCGTATCTCTGATAAACCCCTACGGTCTGCAATTATGGAACTTCATAATTGACTCCGCAGTTACACCCCGTACATACCTCAGCGAATGGGCCCCCTTTAATCCCATCAGCGGATTCTGGGATCATTCTGACTTCATGGCACTTTCAGTTCTAACTTTAGGATCGTTTTTCTTCTCGCACAGGAAAAAAGATCCGACATGGATATGCATATTAATCATGGCCTTCCTCTCCGCCATTGTACTTCGCAGAAACATCCCTGTTTTTGCCATAGTGGCATGTTACGTCGTACCAGAGCACATCGAGGATGCTTTCGCCAGCAGGACTAGACGTCTAATCTCTATTTTACCAAAGCCATTACTAATAACTTTGTTGTCATTTCTTATAGCCTGTTCAGCCTGGTTTACAATCAAGGTCAACAAAATCAATCCCCTTGAAATCGAAGTTCCACAGGAACGCTATCCTGTAAGCATTGTGTCATTCATTCAACAGAACAATATTAAGGGAAACATGTTCGTTTTCTTCGACTGGGCCGAATACTGCATATGGAAGCTGTATCCCGACTGCCGGGTGTTCCTTGATGGCAGATTTACTGATGCCTATCGCAAGGAAACAGTAACTGACTATCTAAACCTTCTTTACACACGAAAAGGATGGGAAAACACTCTCCAGAAGTACCCAATCGACATAATCCTGATACACAAGAATAATCCTTCCGCCAAAGCCATCTCTGATCTGAAGGAATGGAAACTGCTCTGCGAAAGTGATGTCGCGACCTTATTCCTAAGAGAGAATATATACTCAAATATCGCAGGCAAAATACCTGGAGAGAAGCCATTAAGGTTAGAAAGAGCTTCGTCTTCTTTTTTCCCATAGTGACATGGAATTATGAACGCCAAGAAGAGCAGGAAGTCTGCCTTGACACAATGTCCAATCCCAGTTAATTAGAAGTTTTACGGTTTAGAAATCAGGAGAAGTAAAAGCACCATGACAGCCAATATTATTGATGGAAAACAGATCGCTGCTGATATCAGAAATGAACTGAAGCATGAAGTTTCTGCTCTCAAGCAGAAAGGAATCACACCAGGACTTGGAGTTATTCTTGTTGGTGAAGATCCCGCATCCAAATCGTACGTAACAGCAAAGGAACGCGCCTGTGAAGAGATTGGCCTGTATTCAGACGACTACCGCCTCCCCAGAGAGACCACCCAGGCAGATCTCATTACCCTGGTAAAGAAAATGAATGCCGATCCAAAAATCAACGGAATACTTGTACAGCTACCACTACCCAAGCACATCAATGAGAGTGATGTGCTGATGGCAATAGATCCCGCCAAGGATGTCGACGGCTTCCATCCGGTTAGTGTCGGCAAAATGATGATCGGAGAAAAGGCCTTTCTGCCATGCACCCCGCATGGCGTTATTAAGCTTCTGGAAAGAAGCGGCGTAAAAACCGAGGGTGCCCACGTTGTTGTTGTCGGACGAAGCAACATAGTCGGAAAACCGGTGGCAAACCTTCTCTTCCAGAAAAAGAAGAATGCAAATGCAACCGTCACCATCTGCCATACAGGCACAAAGGACTTGTCATATTTTACAAAACAAGCGGACATCATAATTGCGGCCACAGGTAAACCCAACACTATAACGGCCGACATGGTGAAGAATGGTGTTGTCATAATTGACGTTGGCGTAAACCGTATCGAGGATACTTCCAAGAAAAGTGGATTCAGGCTGGTTGGAGATGTTGACTTTGAAGCGTTAAAAGGAAAAGCTAGCCTCATCACACCTGTTCCCGGGGGTGTCGGGCCTATGACTATCACAATGTTGCTTTTCAATACAGTTGAGAGCGCAAAAATGGCAAACAGAATTTAGCACACAGAGGAGAAAAAAATGTCGGTACAGGATTTCAAAAGCGCGTACAAGACCATAATGGATGATCATTTCACCCCCGGCATGGAAATAAGCTTTATTGACGGTAACCGCAAACAAACACTTGTTTACGAAAAAGCTTCATGGACCATCGACAATGTCCAGAAAGGCCTGCGGTACGGGGAGAATCCTGGACAGGAAGCCGCTCTTTACAAACTCGTTAATGGCAATCTTACTCTAGGCGATGTTTCATCAATCCTACCGGGAAAATATCTCGCTTCTGATGTAGAACTGCTTCAATCAGGAAAACATCCCGGAAAAACCAACATAACCGATGTTGACAGCGCCTTGAACATAATGCGGTACCTGACAGGCAAACCCTGCTGTATCATCGTAAAGCATAACAACCCTTCTGGTGTCGCGGTTGCTGATTCTCTTTCCCTGGCATATCATAAGGCAAACATGGCAGATCGTGTAGCTGCATTCGGTGGAGCAATCACCTTAAACCAAGAGGTGGACATCGAAACTGCAAAGCTGATAACAGAAAATTATGCAGAGGTTGTTGCCGCTCCTGAATTTGCTTCCGGAGTAATGGAGTTGTTCGCTAAAAAAAAGAATCTCAGAGTAATGAGAATTGCCAACATGACTCGGCTGCAAAATTATGAAAGGGAAAGAGTTGTCGATCTAAAGTCAATGATAGATGGCGGCATTGTAGCCCAGTGGTCGTTCTCACCGGTAACACGACAAAAGGGAGACCTTCTGCCAGCCCAAGCTTTATACAAAGGCAAGGAATACAGAGTCAACAGACTTCCTACCGACAAAGAGTGCGAAGATCTTCTATTTGGCTGGCTTGTTGAAGCCGGTGTTACCAGCAATTCTGTGCTGTATGTCAAAGACGGAGTTACGGTAGGCATAGGAACCGGCGAACAAGACCGTGTTGGAGTGGCAGAAATAGCCCGAGACAAAGCTTACCGTAAACTTGCCGACAGGATCGCATGGGAAAAGCACAAAACACCTTTCAACAACCTGACAGATCAGAACATCAAGAACTCAATCAATGAGGAAGTTGCGGCAAGTAAAGGTGGTCTTATCGGATGCTGCATGGTATCCGACGCCTTTTTCCCATTCCGAGACGGACTTGATGTGGGTATACGGGAAGGGGTCACGGCAGTAATCCAGCCGGGCGGCTCTGAACGTGATTATGAAGTTATCGAGGCCTGTAATGAATCAAACGTTGCAATGGTGTTTACAGGACAAAGAAGCTTCAAGCATTGATCGTTGAGAAATCAACATCGACAGGAACCCATTTACGTACCGAATTGATCAGGAATGTTTTATCTGCTCTCCTGAAATCATCAATGGTCAAAACCCGCTCCAAGATATCGCCTTTCTCGAGAAGATGTTCGCGGAAAACACCTGCAAGAAGCCCACAACTAACCGGTGGTGTAAAACGATTTCCATCGATTTCAACCACAACATTTGCAATGGTGCTCTCGGTTATTTCCCCACGCTCGTTCATGAGAATAACGTCATTAGACCCACCAGAAGACCGTTTTGCATTATCATATACGGAACGGTTTGTTGTCTTATGATATAGAAACACATCACATATTTGAACACTATTTGGCAAAATCCCTACTGACCAGCGTTGCTCTGGTCCAGGCATTCGGCTGCTTTCAATATAAATTCTGCCATCATTGTCCGCTCTTACCCTGATACGGTGGTTACCTTCCCCCAGACTTTCAGAATAATTCAAAAGTTTTTTTTCAAGATCATCACTCGAGACACGATAATCGAAATATTCAGCCGACCTCACCATACGAGCCAAATGCTTCTCCAGAAGGAAATAGCCCTTATGATCTTCCCAAAGTATTGTCTCCAGAATAAAGAAATCCGGTGATTGTCTTTTCAGAACTTCCGCCTTGATAAGACATTCTTCGTACTCCGAACCGGCATGAGAATCCCAGACAATTCCTCCACCTACACCGTATTCCGCCTCTTCGTTTTGCTTGTCAATAACCGCTGTCCTTATCGCTACATTAAACCTCGCCCTCCTGCCCGGCATCAGATACCCGACACAACCCGTATAAATATTGCGGGGATCAGGTTCAAGGTCTCGTATAATTTCCATTGTTTTGACTTTCGGCGCACCGGTAATTGACGCACACGGGAAAAGAGCCCTGATAATATTAACAAAAGAAGCATTTGTTGTGCACTCCACGGTTGATGTCATCTGGAATACTGTCGGATATTTCTCTATTTCAAACATCTTGGGAACAATAACACTCCCTGTATCTGCTACCCGTCCCAGATCATTTCTTACCATATCCACAATCATTATGTTCTCAGCCCTGTTTTTCTCCGAGTTAAAGAGCTCTGCCGACATTATGCTATCCGCATCTACAGTAAGGCCGCGCCTGATCGTTCCCTTCATTGGTTTTGATATCAATCTTGTTCCATCAAGGGCAAAGAAAAGCTCAGGAGAAACCGAACAAACAGCCATGTCATTCGTTTCAATAAACGCAGCGAGACCAGTCTTCTGTGCGGCATATAAGCTTGCAAACAAAGCAAGGGGATCGCCTTTAAATTGAGCCCTCAATCGCATCGTGTAATTAACCTGGTATGTTGACCCATTCTGCAGGCAGTTCTTAATTCTGGCCATCGCCTTGTCATATTCGGACCTGGAAACCGATGGCCGCCATGCTCCTAAACTGAAAGAAGAACTTTTCTCAAGCGAGACAACTTCACTGTTTTCAAACAATCCGAACCAAACAAGCGGACAAGTCTTCGACAAGCGTGTTTTATAAACACGATCGATTCCGCCGGCAGCTTCATAAGAAATGAAGCCGGCTGCCTGTAATCCGCGGGCCACCCCATCTTCAACCGCAGACAATACAGGAATGACCTCATCTACATTGAACGCGGCAAGTATACTGGAAGGTTCACGAAAGAGTCTCCACCCTTCCCTGCCATCGACATCTCGCAAAATAACTCTGGGCCCGGCTTTTGTCATCGCGCAGCAATACAATTCCAACACATCCAAAGTCGAGCCGAATCATTGTCGCTTGCTCAAATTCTTCCGATAACATACACTCCGGGTACATTTTAGAGGTCTTACGACATGATTCGGCGTAAATTAAAAGATGTACAAAATTCTCTGGATATACGGAAAGTCCCTGTACAGAAAGTAGGCATTAGAAATCTCAGGTATCCAATCCTGGTCCTTGATCGCCGTAATGCATCCCAGAACACGGTCGCGACGATCAACATGTTCGTAGATCTTCCTCACAAGTTCAAGGGCACTCACATGTCCAGATTTATTGAGATTATCAATCACTGTCGCGGCAGAATATCCGTGCAACAAATCGGCGCCATTCTCAACGCCATGATCGACAAGTTCGAGTCGGAAACTGCACATATTGACATACGTTTTCCTTATTTCATTGAAAAAGCAGCCCCTGTTTCAGGCGCCAGATCATTGATGGACTACGATTGCGGCTTTATCGCCGCAATGAATGCCACAAATAAAGGTAATCCACTGGACCTCATTCTGGAAGTCGCTGTACCAGTCACAACCCTTTGCCCATGCTCCAAGGAAATCAGTAAATACGGAGCACACAATCAAAGATCAAAGGTAACCATCCAGGTCAGAACCTTGAAGCTCGTCTGGCTTGAAGATCTCATTGAAATTGCAGAGTCCGCAGCCAGTGCGCCACTTTATTCACTGTTAAAACGCGAGGATGAAAAAAGTGTAACTGAAAAAGCATTCGAGAATCCACGCTTTGCAGAAGACATAGTACGCTCTGTGGCTGTAAAACTCCGGGCTGATCGTAGAGTCTCATGGTACCAGGTGGAAACCGAAAACTTTGAGAGCATCCATAATCATAACGCCTACGCTCTTGTGACAGGTACGCGGGGGTAGGCGACTACCAAGACAAGCTGTTATTTTTTGTCCACCACAGCCGCAGTAAGGTTCAACAACCCTCCAGCCAGAAGGATGTCTTTCTGCCTGTCAGACAAACTTATACGAACTGGCAGCTCAAACTCTTTATCTGTGGATTTCACCTTCAGCAAAGCCTTGCCGTCCCCTTTAACCGCTTCACGGATGCCAGAGACACTCAGCCTGTCTCCCTGTACTAATCTATCGTAATCTCCAGCCCTTTCGAACTTGAACGGAACAATCCCAAAATTAATGAGGTTGGCGAGGTGAATACGTTCAAACGACTTGGCAACTACGGCTTTTACACCAAGAAACATAGGACAGAGTGCAGCATGTTCCCTACTTGACCCCTGCCCATATGAATCACCGGCGATAATGAAATTGTGTTGACCTGCATCACGGTTTCCTGCAGCTCTCTGCGAGAATTCCGCATCAACGCCCTCAAACACATATTTAGCATATGTTGCAACGTTGGACCTGAATTTCAGGCGCTGTCCTGCAGGCATAATGTGATCCGTCGTGATTTTATCTCCAACCTTTATGGTCGCCACCCCTGACAGGGTCCCAGGTAAAAGTTCATTCTTAGGCACAACGCCTATGTTAGGACCTCTTACCACCTTTACCTGCGAGCCCTTTTCCGAAGGCTTTAGGAACATACTGTCATCGATATCAAAAACTTTAGGCTGTTTTACCCGAGGATATTTCAGTTCGTCGAGCGAACGCGGATCAACAATCCTTCCATATAATGCAGCAACCGCCGCAATTTCAGGGCTGACAAGATAAACACCTGCAGTTTTTGTACCTGACCTGCCTTCAAAGTTTCTATTGGAAGTACGCAGAGATACACCGTTTGTAACCGGCGACATTGAATTACCAATACAGAATCCGCACGCATTTTCCAGCAATCTCGCTCCTGCAGAGATAAATATTTCAAGCAGCCCCTCCCTGGCCATCATACTCAAAACCTGTCTGGAGCCAGGAGCAATTCCAAGACTGACAGATGGATGAATCTTTCTGCCCTCCAAAATTTTGGCCACAGTTTTCAAATCGCGGTAAGATGAGTTTGTGCATGATCCAATCAACACCTGATCAACCTTTTTACCGGCTAGCGACACAACAGTTTCTATATTTCCAGGGGAGTGAGGTGCGGCAGCCAGTGGTTCAATCTCCGGTAAATCAATTTTCTCAATCCTGTCATACTTAGCATCCGGATCAGGAAGAATTTCGCGCCATGAATCACCCCGGCCTTGCGCCTCGAGGAAAGCCTTGGTTACATCATCACTGGGAAATACCGATGTCGTAACCCCGCACTCGGCCCCCATATTAGTGATTGTAGCCCGTTCCGGAACATCCAAATGCTTTATTCCCGGACCGCCATATTCAAAAACGCAATCAACATTTCCCTTTGTTGAAAATATATCAAGAACCTTAAGAATCACATCCTTTGCACTTACCCATGGCTTCAGAGATCCCTTTAGCTCAATCTTTATTACCTTCGGAGAAACGAGATTAAAAGGTCCCCCTCCCATTGCAACCGCAACATCTATCCCTCCCGCCCCTATGGCCAGCATCCCGATACCACCACCGGTAGGCGTGTGCGAATCAGACCCAAGAAGCGTCTTTCCCGGCATACCAAATCTTTCAAGGTGCAACTGATGACATATTCCATTTCCAGGCCTTGAGAATATTGCACCATATTTATCTGCAACTGACTGGAGGTAAGCATGATCATCGGCATTCTCGGAACCGACTTGTATAGTGTTATGATCTACATAACTTACCGAAAGTTCATTCCGAACCTTTTCAAATCCCATCGCCTCAAACTGAAGATAAACCATTGTGCCAGTGGCATCCTGAGTTAGAGCCTGATCTATTTTTATTGCGATTTCTTTACCTGAAACAAGCTCGCCGCCAACAAGATGTTCTTTCAATATCTTTTCAACAACATTCAGCCCCATCTTCTTCTCCTTTAACACTAGTATCTTCAAACCATTAATATTTCATTTTCAGGCAGCAACTCCCACGCGGCGAGCCGCGGGGAACCCAACAAAGAGTCTCGTTAGATATTATGCAATCATTATTCATCAAGTTCAAATGTGGTCCCCGGCCTTATCGGCAATTACAGTATCCCTTGGTCTGAAAGAATCACCCAAACTTGGATAATCCAGGGTAAAATGTAACCCCCTGCTTTCCTTGCGCATCTGTGCAGAACGAATTATCAACTCAGCCACTGCTGTTATATTTCTAAGCTCAAGAATGTCGTGATTAACCAGATAATCAAGGTAATACTGGCGAATCTCCTGCCGTAATGTCTGAATACGCCTAGCCGCCCGCTCCAGCCTTTTATTGGTACGGACAATACCAACATAATCCCACATAC
Source organism: Lentisphaerae bacterium RIFOXYA12_FULL_48_11 (assembly GCA_001804885.1). Taxonomy (GTDB): domain Bacteria; phylum Verrucomicrobiota; class Kiritimatiellia; order UBA8416; family YA12-FULL-48-11; genus YA12-FULL-48-11. Next base: position 5,598 of record MHBM01000159.1, on the reverse strand, counting down.
ACGTTCGAACCTCATTCCAGTTATGCTCAACAACGATAGCCTCATCACTGGGTACGGCCGTGCCATATTCCCAATCCGGTATTTTCAATTTCATGCATAAATCAGTCCTGGGCATTGCCGCTATG
>MHBM01000159.1:0-5337 GCA_001804885.1 Lentisphaerae bacterium RIFOXYA12_FULL_48_11 | reverse complement strand
TATTTCAGGCATGCAGCAAATATATTCGGGAAACGGTCTTTTAGAAACTTATCCGATTTGTGCCGTATGTCTAGAAACACACAAGGAGCTCCGCTGGACTTCATCTCGGCATCAATAGCCCTTGCCACAACATCTCTCGGAGCCAATTCCAAGCGTTCGTCATACTTCTCCATGAACGTTTTCCCTGTCACGTCAACAAGCTTAGCCCCTTCACCTCTTACCGCTTCACTTATCAGAAATGACTTTGCCTCCGGATGGAAAAGGCATGTAGGATGAAACTGAATAAACTCCATATTCTTTATCGGCACCCCTGCACGCCATGCAATGGCAAATCCATCACCCGTTGCAATATCAGGATTACTGGTGTAAAGATAAACCTTGCCGCCGCCACCACTGGCAAGAATGACAAACGGAGATCTAACCGCCATGATTTCGCCCGAAAACCGTTCTTGAATATAGGCGCCACAACACCGGTTATCCCCCGAAAGTCCCAGCCAGCCGGTAGTGACAAGATCTATGACCATACAATGCTCAAGTATAGTTATATTCTTTTCCGCATGAATTCTCGCAAGAAGCGTTTCCTCGATTTTTCTACCAGTAATATCTCCAGAATGGAGAACCCTTCTTTTGGAATGGCCACCCTCCTTCCCGAGATCGTACCCACCTCCGATTTGTTCCGCAAAGGCCAGGCCAAACTTCTCCAATTCCGCAATGCGTTCAGGCCCTGAACTGACAATAGTCCTCACTACATTCTCATCACAAAGCCCTGCCCCTGCCACAAGTGTATCCCTGATATGTTCCTCGAAGGAATCGTCCGACGCCACTACGCATGCAATACCACCCTGCGCATTATTGGTGTTACTCTCAGCCCTCTCCTTCTTGGTGGCAATAAGGACCTTGCCGTTCTTGCACAAATGTAAAGCTGACATCAGCCCTGCTATCCCGCTACCAACAATAAAATAGTCACAGTCAAGAATCTTCATTATTAAATGCTCTCAATCGCTTAATACTTCGAGATGTTTACCTTGCTGAGCCCTGTTGTCAATACTTCATCAGTCTCTCAGGACAGCATCTGCCGCAGCTTTGGCACCATATTTTCTCCGCTCAGATAGATGAGCCTTTACATCAAGAATTATCTTTAGAGCAACAAGGAGCATCAAACCTGCAAGAAGGGATTTCAACCCCATCACAAGAAAACCACGAATTTGTTTTTTCTGAACCTGTAACCATCAGAGCAGACTACCGGCTGACCACCAATTTTATTTTTTCGCAGCAAGGATACTTGTCAAATCCACTCTCGGTTGCTCACTGAGATGCGATTCCTTTTTGCCGGTCAAAAGCCTCCACCACAAATGTACATTGGCAGCTACAATCAAGAGAACAAGCACCATAAAAAATGCCGTCACGGCAATATCAACCTGGTTGTTAAAAATCAGGGTTTTAATATTCTTTACCGCATCAGGCGCAGCCGTGGCCAACTGGGCACGGAACCCTTCAATGGCAGGAATAAAACCCGCAGCCTCTTGCGAGAAAATCTTTTGAACACCGGCAGTCATGGTTACAACCAGCAGGAAAAGCATTGGGACAAGAGTAACCCATGCATATTTCGCACGCCCCATCTTAATCAAAACTGTGGTTCCGAGCGAAAGCGCAATCACGGCAAGCAGCTGATTGGCTATTCCAAAGATCGGCCACAGGGTATTTATACCACCAAGCGGATCAACAACCCCCTGGTAGAGGAACCAACCCCATGCCGCCACAAACAGCACACTGGTCGAAATAATTGAGAAGTTTGAACCTGTATCACCAAGCGGTTTCCAAACATGCCCGAGCATGTCCTGCAAGAGGAACCGCCCTACCCTTGTGCCTGCATCTATGGTCGTAAGAATGAAAAGAGCCTCGAACATGATGGCAAAATGGTACCAGAGAGACATCAGCGCCTTGCCGCCAAACGCCTTTGCAAACATCTGTGCCATTCCCACAGCAAAAGTCGGAGCCCCTCCTGTGCGGCTGCACATTGTCTTTTCGCCAATGTCCTTCGCCATCTGCTCCATCTCATCGGCAGTAACAGCAAAGCCGGCCTTTGAGACCTTGTTGACAACAGCCTCGGTCTTCAGCTTCATAACCTCAGCAGGCGTCTTGTCCTGCAACACTATCGCCGCAACCTCCGCTTTAGTATTAATGGCAAAATACTGACCCGGCTCCAGAATTGTTGCTGCTATGAGAGCCATTACACCAACCGCCATTTCAGTGATCATTGCACCGTATCCAATGCTTCGCACCGTATTCTCGCGCATTACCATTTTGGGCGTAGTCCCACTGCTTATCAGTGAGTGAAACCCGGATATCGCCCCGCAGGCAATGGTGATAAATACAAATGGAAAGACCATGCCTGAAACCACCAGGCCATTGCCGAAAATGAAAGGTGTCAGCTTGGGCATACGGATCTCCGGCGCAACCCAGATGATGGCAAGCATAAGTCCCACAATCGTTCCGATCTTCATAAAAGAACTCAGGTAATCGCGCGGCGCCAGTAACAGCCAGACCGGGAGTATTGATGCAGCAAGTCCGTAAAAAATCAGAGACCAGGCAATGAACGGCTCAGAGCGTGTAAAAATACCCGACCAGAACGCTGATAGCGCCACATACTTACCACCCCAGATCACAAACAAGAGAAGGACTACGCCAATGGCAGAAACCTCAAACACTTTTTGCGGCCTGAGAAACCGCAGGTAACATCCCATGAACAGGGCTATGGGAATCGTCATGGCAATGGTGAACAGGCCCCAGGGACTTTCCGCAAGCGCCTTTACCACGATGAGGGCCAGAACCGCTATCAGGATTACCATGATGCAGACTATGCTCACCAGCGCGATTATTCCGGCAGTAGTGCCGACCTCGTCCTTCACCATCTGGCCAAGTGATTTGCCACCACGCCGCATTGAGCAGAACATTGTGACAGCATCATGCACAGCACCGCCCAGCACACCGCCAATCAGCAGCCAAAGCATTCCTGGCAGATAGCCGAACTGGGCTGCCAGCACCGGACCGGCCAGCGGACCTGCACCTGCAATGGCGGCAAAATGGTGACCGAAAACGATCCATTTATTCGTCGGAACATAGTCCTTGCCGTCTTCACGTGTATATGCCGGTGTTGCACGGGTATCATCAAGAGTAAGCACCTTCGCAGCGAGCCACTTGCTGTGGAACCGGTAACTCACCATAAAGAAACACATTGTCGCCGTAACAAACCATAGCGCATTGATCTTCTCGCCCTGGCTAAACGCCATTATGGCAACTGAACCTGCGCCCAAAACAGAAAGCAGCGTCCAAAAAAGAAATGAAAGAATTTTCTTCATTTTATGATCTCCTGGATGTCTAAGTAATAGATCGGTATCTATCACCGCCAGGACAGGTAATCAAGATCAGAAATTTTGGTTATCAGAACACCTCAGGGTAGCAGAAATTGAAAATAACTGAGGACAGAATGATCATGTCACCAGTCAATAGTAGAGACAACAACTGTCTTATTTCCTTGATGCAAGAATATCTGCTATGTGTCGCGGAGTTATGTCATTGTGTTCGCCAAACTTCGAACCTCGTTCAGCGAATCTCGCGCTTACGCGCTTTGCAACTTCAGCAGCATCAATGTCGTAATCTTTGAACCTCGTAGGCATACTGATTGAATTGAAGAATTTCTCCGTCCTGGCGATTGCTGCCTTGGCAGTTTTCACTCCAAAGATTCTTTCGCCATACTGCCTCAACTTGGCCTGCTTTCGCTCCAACTGGTTCATCCATACTCCAGGCATGATTATTGCCAGAGTTTCTGCATGGTCGAGGCCATAAAAAGCTGTCACTTCGTGACCGATCATGTGGGTGGTCCAATCCTGGGGAACTCCGCAACTTATAAGATTGTTCAGCGCCAGCGTTGCACTCCACATAAACGAAGCTCTGGAATCATAATCCTTCATATTCCTCAACGTCCTGGGCCCCACTTCCACAAGTGTCTGAAGGATACCTTCGGCAAACCGATCCTGCAGAGGAGCAGACACCGGGTAAGTCATGTACTGTTCCATTACGTGAGCAAAGGCATCAACAATACCGTTCCTGACTTGTTTCTTTGGGAGCGAAAAAGTCGTAACCGGATCAAGTACTGAGAAAACAGGAAACACACAAGCAGCCCCGAAAAAAAGCTTTTCCTGGGTGGCTTTCCTCGAAATTACCGAATTACCGTTTGACTCGGAACCAGTAGCAGGCAGCGTCAGAACCGTCCCAAGCGGTAGAGCGTCTTTCAGACCAGCGCCATTTGTTCTAAGGATATCCCATGGATCCTTGCCCTTGTACACTGCCGTTGCAGCTATCATTTTTGCCGCATCGAGAACAGACCCACCACCAACTGCCAGAAGAAATTTCACTTTATTTTTCTTCACCAATTCAACAGCCTTCAGACACGTCTCATAAAGCGGATTCGGCTCTATTCCCCAGAATTCAATCACTCTATGTTTCTTGAGAGCTTTTTTTACCTGCGCATATACACCGTTGCGCTTTATCGAACCGCCGCCGCACACTATCATAACCGGCACATTCACAGGAACACGCGATCTGATTTCCTTGATCATTCCCCTGCCAAAAACAATCTCTGTTGGATTCTTAAACGTAAAGTTGTCCATTACCAGTTTCCCTTCCTTTTTCTAAATCACCACTTCTTATTCAATACTCAACACCGCCGTTGCCACCGAGAAACCAACCCCCTTCGGTACAGATCCAACTGCCGGAGTCCCGATTTCTCCGCCACCGTAAAATCCGAAAATTACAGTCTTCCTGGCAAGTTGTTTCATTATTTCATATTCCGCAACAATTTTCTTCTGCTTAATCAGTTCCCCTCGTCGTCCCCCACAGTCAAACACCATCCCAACCACAGGCATTCCACCTGCCACCTTCAATGCCGCAGATATAGACTCTTCTGTTTTTTTCACAAGATCACCACCGCCTCCGGCAAGCCCTACTCCAACCTTGAAATCACCTGCAAGAACCACTGCAACATTCACGCCAGATACAATCTCACCTTTTACAATCTCTTTCGCACCATCCCCACCCGCCGCAGCACCGACGACGGGAACTTCATTACCTATGACCGAGGTTAAACCTGTAACAAAAGGTTCGTTGTCTCCCGCATGTTGATTCCCGAATGTGACTATCACCTTGCCTTTTGCTTCAACCTTCATAGCAGGTTTTAATTGCTCACCCATTTTCCTGCCGCATTCCTCAAAGTCTCTTTTTCGATCCGCAGACTTCTCAACCTTTGCTGATACTGCAGTCACCCGGACATCCCCTCCG
>MHBM01000158.1 GCA_001804885.1 Lentisphaerae bacterium RIFOXYA12_FULL_48_11 | reverse complement strand
ACCTCATCGGCATTCAATGCCTTGTTATAGATTTTAACTTCATCAACAGCCCCGTCATTGAAATACGAGAAAGGATAAACATCCGACACTTTACCAATCACCAGCGGAAGATTGTTTGCAACCAGAGGCTGATTCCATGTCCATCCATACGTATAGTTCGTATCGGCATAATTAACGTCGTCCTTACCATCCACGTATAAACACACATTCGAGCCATCCCATGTCGTCACAACCTGATGCCAACGGCCATCGCATATATCTGTCACACCCCTGAGACACCATTTCCCAATCCCTCCGGTAATATACCAGGACATAGCATTGTTCCCGAACCGGCCCAACCCATAGTTTCGCTCAGCTTCATTACCCTTACCAACTATCCCGTCCCAACCATCTCCATCTCCAGAAGCATTCGCCTTAACCCATGCCACAACAGTCAATGCCGTCGTCAAGTTAAGGTCCGAAGCACTCGGAACGCTGATGTAGTCATTCACCCCATCAAATGAATATGCACTACCTGAAGAACCAAATCGGTCAACAGCCGGCATGGCACCATACACCGTACCATTGTGACCATTACCCGTCTCATCAACTGCATCTCCACTGAATGAATAAGAAGCAACAAGAGAACTTGAATAAACCGGAGAAAATACTGCAGAAATAGTTCTTACTCTATCCATTGAAACGATCAGCGGATTATTTGTGGTCATCCCGGACGGAACACTTCCTGACCACATTAGAAATTTATATCCATTTGTAGGTATCGCAGAAATCGAAACAGTCGCCCCATTCGTAAACCACCCATCACCAACATCCACACCCCCGCCCGATCCAGCAGAAGTATCGAGATAGTACTCCGTTCTCCATTGCCACGTAATTGAAGAATTCGTGGTGACTGTTACCACAACATTTGTACCACTACCATTCGTCACATCACCAGAACCGGTCCAGCCAGTACAAATATGCTGCACACCCGTACCACCGGAAACAAGGCCAGCTACTGTACTCGAAACTACCGTCCCATTTGTCAATATATAGTTACCGTAACCATACGGCAGCGGGCTCCCGCAACTAGAAGGAAATCCATTCACTGCAAACGAGACTACACTTGTATCACCCTCACTCCCCTCCGTAAATCTGTCTGAGAAATTGGTTTTCGCATAGTTCCAAATCTTCAAGTTATCAAGAACTTTGGGACTACCCCACTGCGTGACATTCCCCATGCCCGGTTCTATGCCGAAATAAAGTTTCTCACTCGGAACAGTCGGCCTGCCGAAAGCACTCCCCACGCATACACCATTTAAGTATAGATAAATGCCATTAGTATTCCAAACACCAGCCACATGATACCACGTATCCGTCGTGGGTTTTCCGGCCACTCTATCAGTACGTATATACTCACCAGAACCATTATTTGCAGCAAAGCACCAACCATTTGACTCCCAAGCTCCTGCAGAAACATCCGCGTGATTAAGAAGAAATAAAGCTGGATTCCAGAGTAAACTCTCAAACTTATCAAAAACTGTCGGAGTTTTATACCACAACTCAATACATCCCTCAGAAGTAAAATCAAAATCCATATATACAGAATTACTGGTCGAAACCCTTAACCCGCCCCCGTACTCACCAGCAACAACAACAGGAGATCCCGTCACAGATAAATCCCCCCCCACCTCACTCGCACACACCCCGTTACTGTACGACTCAAATCGATTCCATAAAATAAGACAATGGCCGCCTTCCACAAACCTATCCGCAAAATTTGTCTTCGCATAATTCCATATCTTCAGGTTATCTATATAAGATGTACCCTGCGTAAGATGATTTATCAGAAGCCTAAAACTACCATTGGTAATAACATCAAACATATTTGTTGCACCAGCAGGCGTCCACCTCCCACTGTTCAATTGACCATCTAAATATATCGCCATCCGCATACTACCATCCGAAACACCAGAAATACCACCCCCATCCCAAACCAGCGCATAATGATGCCATGCCTCAATCTGGCCAACACCAAGAATGGTCTCATAACTCCAAGTCCCATAAGGCCCTGTACCAACATTATAAAGCCCTCCCACTCCACACAACCCACCATTAGAATGCCCATCATTAGAATTAAACCCCATACCCCATGTCGCAGCATTCACGTCCCCAATCTCAAAAAAGTACGGACGATGGCCGCCACCAGATATCGACGCAGGACAACCTTTTATGCACCCCCAGAACTCTATGCATCCTTCATTCCCAGGCATTATATCCCGAGGAAATGTAACCAGGTAATCCTTGTCATATGACGCCACATAGCAGCTACCATACAAACCGTTCGTAAAGGTCGCATTATTACTACATACTCCGCTCATCCCAACCTCGCTGTGCTCCACTTCAAACTGCGAACCAAGCTTGTTCCAAAATACAAGACCATTAGTGCCTTGCCCACAAACGGAAGAAGCGAACAACATAGCAATGCTAAGAAATGAATTGACCAGTTTAGACATATGAACCCCCTAAATTCATTAAGTATAATAGAACAAAGCGCTGCACACGGCAAGAGTTTATTCTTTCTTTGTTACTTATAGCGAGATAAGCTTTTATTCTTACATACAGTCAAACTGTTTCTGGAGTAAATACATGATTGCCAGTCATGACACCATAATAAACAAAGAATTACGCAAGATAAGCCATGAGTATAAGGGTTTGAAAAAGTTTGTGGATTTTGGCTGCGGAAACGGCGCACGCACTATGATCTTTGCTGAATTCGGCAGAGAAATAACAGGACTGGATTGCGACGACTATCTTTTACCAGAAGGTAAAAAACATATAACATTTTTCAAGAGAAACTTTCTGCATTCAGAATTACAGGACAACATAACAGACATGGTTCTGTGTTTTGATGTGGTTGAGCACATGGAACAGCCCTCGGCCCTTTTACAAGAAATCCATCGCGTAATGACTTCTACGGGCATACTGATTCTATCAACTCCGAACAGAAACCGACTGACTAGCTGGCCACTACTGGCCCTTGGACTGAAAAAGTATCCAGCCCGAATTTCAAAAGAATTTGATCAATATCCCGAATACTGGCATTTGACGGAATATTCTGAAAAACAATTACATAAACTTGTCGAAGACAATAACTTCCAGGTTCTGGAATGGAAAAAAATCTTCTATGGTCTGCCGGGAAGGAAAGGCGTGGGAAGCTTGAGAGGATTGCCTTTATATCATAATCATATCTTGATTCTGAAGAAAAGCTAACGCACCTTTGCTACCGCAGATAGAATGCCTTCTTATAAAGACCATAGGCAATCTCTCTAATGACTGCCCAATAAATAAAAATATGGTTTGCTTTCGCCTTGGCACAGAACTTGGCTATAAGCACTCGTATCGGATGAATAGCATCCTTACGATCCAAAAACCCGTTCTCAATCATTCTGTCGACATGCTCTTTGGACCTGAAAGAAATCAACGAATACAAATAAGCAATCCTAGCCAGGAAAACATGCATTTCAGGAGCGCTCGTACTTGCGCCCTGAAGCCTGGCAACATTGGATGTCAGTGATGATTCATGTTCCCCGTTTTCTATCCCATCTATATCCTCCTGCCTGAGAATACCCTTATCTTTTGCGATATCAAGAATGGCAGTCTTGGGAAGATATACAAGACTTCCGTAATTAATAATAGTCGGCCGGGTTCGATTATAGAAGTGGACGCTCTCAACAAGATCCTCCTTGGTCTCAAAAGGAAATGCAAATATATGATCGAACGAGAAATTCAAATCATACTTGTGGGCCCAAGCCGCAATCGCCTCTATCTGTCTGTTGGTTTCAAACCTACGCAGATATTTCCGGCGCTTTTCCTCCTGCGTAGACTGCACACCTATCTTGAGCCAGTAACAACCAGTATCCTTCAGAATCTGTATACTCTTCTCATCTATAAGATTGGGATTCAGAAAGCAACTATACGGAATTCCATATCTTTCCTTTACCGCATACAACAAATTACCCAACCTCTCATTATCGAGAGCGAGAACATCATCAGCAAAGTCCAGACGACGTATCCGACCATAGGTACGGGTAACATGTTCGATTTCGGCGAGAATATTTTCTATGGATCGAAAACGAACTTTGCACCAGTTCTTATACATGGTGGCATAGTAATTATTGGCACAATAAGTACATCTGTAAGGACATCCACGACTCCCCATCAGCGAATAACTTAGGTCATAAGACCCGCGTGGACAGATCGTTTTGTCAGGGAAAGGCAACGAGTCCAGATCTGTCAGAAGCGGATCCAGCGGATTTTTATAAACCGTATCGCCCTCTTTAATCCATAGATTATTGATATTTCTAATGTCGGCGCCCGTTTCCATGGCCCTGACGAGATTCAACATCATATTCTCGCATTCGCCAATTCCCAGCATGTCGATAGGCGTTTCAAGAATAGCTTTCTCGGGAACCATACTGGCGTGGTAACCCCCGAAAATTACAGGTATGTTATGATGGCTTTTAATAAATGCGGCCATTTCAACGGACCAGCGGAACGTCATGGTGAAAGTTGAGAACGCAATCAAATCAGGCTGATATTCTTCAATGGTGCGAAGGGTAAAACGCCTGAATTCTTCATTCAATCTGCCCGCCTTGCGCAGCATCATGTTGTTATTGGAAAAAGGATCAAAAAAGAAGACAAGCTTTACATCATATCCATGCTTTTTCAGGAGCGCCGCAAGATATTGAACACCAAAAGGAACGATCTCTTTCTGAATGAAAAGTATCTTGGAACGGGACCGGCAACCTGAAACAGCTTTTTCTAAAATCTCACACATGAAACTTATATTCTGATTCTTGTTAAAGCTTTTATATTAGAAGCATGATTGATGTCAAAAGCCAACACTTTACCCACAACAACCTGTGAGTCGTCTGGTTCTCTAATATATTCCCCACAATCCAACCTCTACAATGTAACAAGATTCCGGATTTCTTCTACCACAAAGATTCAAGAAATAAAGCTCTGCAAACCGAGGTCTGTAGTATCTTTACAGAATCCGGCGCAGTCCCGACTATCCCCGAGATCGGGACATTCATCCCTCGATCTCAACATACCGGGTATGTCGCTAAGACGGATTAAAAAAATATTTCAGCACCAAACGAAGAGACTGACCAAGCGAAACAGTCAGTCATTCCGGATATGGCTGTGCCTGCGGCTATAAAGGAAATAAATGAGCAAGCCGATACCCATCCATATAATCAGACGCAGCCATGTTATACCAGGCAAGCCAGCCATCTGAGCCAGGCATACAATCACACCAAGAACGGGAACATAAGGCAGGAAAGGAGTCCTGAAGGCACGCGGAATTTCCGGATGTCTATACCTGAGAATCAACACACCCAGACAAACAATAATAAAAGCCAGCAGGGTTCCTATCGACACAAGTTCACCCAACTCGCCAATCCGGAAAGTCCCGGATATAACTGCAGCAACCAGACCGGTAACAATAGTCGTAACGTACGGAGTCTTGAACTTATGATGAACCTTCGAGAATCCAGGCGGCAGCAAACCATCATGGGACATTGAATAAAACACTCTAGTCTGCCCCAGCAACAACACCAGAATTACTGAACTCAGTCCTGCAATAGCACCAATCTTGACGAAAGGCCTGAACCAGAACAGGCCCTTGCCGGCAGCATCCACGGCAACAGCTATCGGATCTGGAACCGCCAGGTGCGTGTACTTCACAAGCCCAGTCATTACCAAAGATACCAGTATGTACAAAACAGTACATATAGCCAGGGAACCGAGGATGCTTATCGGCATATCTTTTTGTGGATTCTTAGACTCCTGCGCCGCCGTAGAAACAGCATCAAACCCGATATACGCAAAAAATATTACACCCGCACCTCTTAACACTCCACTCCATCCGAAATGTCCAAAGTCGCCGGTATTTGGCGGAACGAACGGAACCCAGTTCTCCGTCTTCACAAAGAAGAATCCAAAGGCGATGAAAAGAAGAATTACGGCTACTTTCACAAACACTATCAAGTTGTTGAAATGGGCAGACTCCTTGATCCCAACAACAAGCAGAGTGGTAACAACACCAACTATCAATACCGCAGGAAGATTTATTATTGCATTAGCCTGCAACAAGGTCGAAAGATCAAGACCCCTGGCAGAAATATGTCCACGGACTGCCTCCGTCAAATGAACCCAACCGGCATCAGGCAGACATATCAGAGGCGTCCCTGTCGCTGCAGTAAACTGCGGCGGAATTATTACGCCAAAATCCCTTAGAAAACTAACCACGTATCCTGACCATCCAACAGCCACCGTGGAAGCACCAAACAAATATTCCAGCACAAGATCCCAGCCAATAATCCAGGCAAAAAACTCCCCCATCGTGGCATACGCATATGTATAAGCACTGCCCGCCCTTGGGATCATCGATGCAAATTCCGCATAGCACAGGCCGGCAAAAGCGCATGAGATTGCAGAAAATATAAAAGACAGGACTATCGCAGGCCCTGCATACTGGGCCGCAGCCTGACCGGTTAACACAAAGATTCCAGCCCCAATAATTCCACCAACCCCAAGACTGGTAAGGTTCCAAGGTCCCAGTACCCGCGCTAAAGTATGCTTACCCTCCTCGGACTCAACATCTTCGAGGAGTTTTGACATTGGTTTTCTTGCAAGCAAACTTTTCATATGTATGAATGCAACACGCGAAACTATGGCCATAAACATATCCCTTGTCGAGCTGAATCAAGACTGATTCAGGCAAACTAAACCGGGAACTGGACCACCCCCCCCCTTATGGGTGGAAGTCAGGAATGTGGGTCCTTTTTCCATTTTCTTGGTTTCCGCGTCCGCGCGGAATGGATACCGCAGGTAGCCGAAGCTTCGGCTCGAACGGGACGGAGAAACGGTATTCGAAAGAATGCACTGACAACAGCACACACTACAGGGGGAATTTACTTGTAGAGTCGGCTGCTTGCCCGCCGAAGCTTCTCAGCAAAGGCTGAGTCCACAGCCGAAATGGTGCGCAAAAGATCCCGACTCTTCAGAGGTCGGGACCGGCTTCGCCGCGAAATGCCACCTGCTTTCTCTCTTTACCCACAAATATGAACTACCCCCCCCCTTATAAAACGCTGTTTTTTTCGTACAGAAGGCTTGACTCCTCTCCGGTTCTCCCCTAACTTACGGCACTTCGTTTTAAACGGCACAGGCGTATTTTATCGCCGGAAAGAGAATTTCGCCATGGAACCATATGCAGTAGTTGAGACTGGAAGTAAACAATACCGCGTCAAAGCGGGTGATGTATTGAACGTAGAACTTTTGAACGTCGAACCAGGAAATAAAATTGACCTGGCTCCGGTCCTGGCCGTTTCTGACGGAACCGCGCTTAAAATCGGCACTCCGGATATAAAGCAGGTAAAAGTGACCGCAACGGTCATTAAACATTTCCGAGGAGAAAAGGTATTTTCCTTCAGGACCAAGCGCCGCAAGAACTATCAGAGGAAAGTCGGGCATCGCCAGGAAATCACAGCCCTCAAGATTGAATCCATAAACGCCTGAAGTTCCCAGAAGAAAGGAAAAAACAATGTCATCAGTAAGAGGTACAGGTTCAGCTAGAAACGGTCGCGACAGTCGCTCAAAAAGACTCGGCGTCAAAATGTTCGATGGACAGTTTGTAACCGCCGGCTCCATTATTGTCCGACAGCGTGGAACAAAACTATTTCCGGGACAGAATGTCGGCCGCGGCAAGGATGACACACTCTTTGCCCGTGCAGATGGAACCGTAAAATTCGAGAAGACCGGCAAGCGTGTCAGCGTTGTCCCAAAGACTGAAGTGGCCTGATATAACCAGCGTTCAAGCAAGCTGTCGGCGAATTATTGGCTTTTTCCAGGACAAGCGCGCCACACGATGTCACTCATCCCGATATAATATTTGGCGTTCTGATTATTTACTTGAAACTTCGGGACACACCTGATTTCTATACAAGGCAGCTATGAAACAACGTACTTTTATCGATTCCGTTAAAGTTTATGTAAAAGCCGGCAAGGGCGGGAACGGAAGCTACAGCTTCCGACGCGAGAAATTCATTCCTTACGGAGGACCTGACGGTGGTGACGGAGGAAACGGCGGCAACATAATCCTGCGGGGCAACCGGGACGAAGATTCTCTTATCAGACTCCATTACACCCCCCACCAGATTGCAGGTGACGGCGGAAAAGGGCTGGGCCAGCAGATGCATGGCCGCAACGGTAAAGACCTGTTACTGAATGTCCCGTGCGGAACAGAGATATGGAACGCAGACACCTCGGCAATGATCGGCGAAATCCTGAATGACGGCCAGGAGATTGTTGTTGCCAAAGGCGGAAAAGGCGGCATTGGAAATGTTCACTTCAAAACATCAACACACCAGGCACCTACAGAACACACCGAGGGCAAGCTTGGCGACGAATTAAACATCCGGCTCGAACTTAAACTGATCGCAGACATCGGGCTTGTGGGATTTCCAAACGCCGGAAAATCATCTATTCTTACCGGCATCAGCGATGCTCACCCGAAGATCGCAGCTTACCCATTCACAACACTGAATCCCATCATAGGCACCCTGATTTACGACGATTTCATCCGCATCAGGATTGCAGATATACCCGGCCTCATAAAAGGAGCACATGACGGAATCGGACTGGGCTATGATTTCCTGCGACACATCGAAAGAGCTCAATGTCTTGTTTATGTCATTGATATGGCAGGAACCGACGGACGAAACCCTGTGGATGATTACAAAACACTGAAAGAAGAGCTCGCGTTATACACGACAAATCTCACAAAGAAACCTCATCTTATTGTGGCAAATAAAATGGATGTTCCTGAAGCAGCAACCAACCTCAAAGTATTCATCAAGAAAACAAGAACAACCCCCTTACCTATCTCTGCATACACAGGAGAAAGACTTGACGAATTGCGTGAATTAATGAAAAAACTGATTAACGGCGAGATTAAACCCGGGCCAAAAAAAGCCAGGAAAACCGCAAAATCAGCAAAACAAAAACCTAAAAAGGTCCGCCGAAAGTAAAGCGAACCAGCATTGCATCTTCAATGTCAAACTTGTCGCCGGCATTACTGTCCGTATTTTCATACTCTATATTCCGCCCAAGAGCCCGGCCAATTTCTCCACTGAACTGCAGGTTGTCAGATAATCTGAACGTCGTCCCACAGAAGAAACGGAAGTCTTCAACAGTCATCTGGTTCACACCGGAATCATCAGGATGTATGCCATACGACATGTTCTGCCAGATGAAACCAGCATGAGTACTCCAACCACGCCCCAGGTAATAAACAATCCGGCTTTCAGGCAATCTTGCATCAAGTCTTGTCCGATCATTAAGCATACACCCTACACCTATCAGGGGCATAATTTGCTGATCAAAACCAGGCCTCACCTCCACCCCAAATATACCTGAAAGCTTTGAATCAAAAGACTTTACGACAGCGACAGAAACCGGCATATAAAAAGCATCCCCGCCAAATTCACGAAAATCATTGTAGATACCAGGAAGAATTCTTGCCTGAATCGAATAACCATCCGCAAAACGCCCCGTCCAACCTGCATCTAAAGCAATTCTGGAAAGCTGACCCGGCAAATCAATTCCAGCCGAATCCGAGAAAATTGTTGAATTCAATCTCAGCATTAAATCAACATCACCAAAAAGAATATCCCAGAAATGTGCAAAAGCCCAATGGGCGCTAATTTCCGTCATCGAAACATCGCCATGGCCCTCAACAACGCTGGACGGAATAAAGCCAACACTTAACTCAACCACGGGATCAAAAGGGACATCAACAATCTGACACACGTTAAATGGCTTATTTTTTGAATTCTTCTCCGCATACACTGATGTCGTCAGCAACAGGGTCAGAAATACAATCATTGTTCTTTTCATAATCACACCTCCATGTCGTCACAATTAACTCAGCAAGGGATTAAAGTAATCAAAACAGCAGAAACAGTACAGCAAAAGAACCATTCAAGAACAAAACGCACGAACCTGTTTTATTTCCGCCGCATCTGCAAAAAGCATGACCAGCCTGTCGATCCCCAATGCGGCTCCACCTGCCGCAGGCATTCCCTTCTCCAGTGATGCAAGAAATTCCTCATCAAGAGTATATGCAGACCTTCCGGCCTTTCGCCTCTCGTCAGCACATTCCTCAAATCGACGTCTCTGCTCAACCGGATCCGTCAATTCACTGAAGGCATTCACCAGCTCCATCCCGCCGATATAGAGCTCCCATCTCTCTGCAACTTCCGGTTTCCCGGGCTTACGACGCGCCAGCGCGGCGGCTTCAGCAGGATAATCCATCAGGACAACCGGCCTGTCAGATGGCAAATTCGGTTCAACCTTTTCTATCAAATCCACATCGAAACGATCTGCGTCATAA
>MHBM01000157.1:116562-134346 GCA_001804885.1 Lentisphaerae bacterium RIFOXYA12_FULL_48_11 | reverse complement strand
CTGCCGGACTGGCGGATTATGCAGCCATTAACGGGGTGAAAGTTGTAAGGCTGGACGAAGTCATTGACACCTTAAGCGATAAATGTGAGTTCCCGATCCGGAGCATGAAGAAAGATGATGTTGCCTACATCATGTTTACATCCGGCTCGACAGGTGTTCCCAAGGGTGTGCCTATGACCCACGAGAACTACATCAACTTTATTAACAACAGCATGGATATTCTACAGTTTAAACAGGGTGATGTTTTTTCGGACTATCATGACTGGGCCTTTGATATCTCGATATTCTATCTATTCTGCTGCCCGTTGGCCGGCGGGATTTTTGCGCCAGTTGACAGCAAGGAGGACAAGCTTATCCCGCTCCGGTTCATGCAGGAACATAAAGTCACTGTGTGGTCGTCGGTGCCTTCCTGTATTTTCCGCATGCAGAGGTTGTACCCGGCGCAGGTACCCGGAACTGCAATAAGGATCATGTTCCTTTGTGGCGAGCCCTTCAGTTTGAAAGTGTTGAAATACTGCCAGGATGTTATGAAAGTTGAAAATATATACAATTTCTATGGTCTTACTGAGACAGGGGTTGAGAATTTCTATCATCATTGTCTGTTGGGTGATGTTGAACGCTATGAAAAATATGGTTTTGTACCGATAGGCCTCCCGTTACCCGGGAACCATGTTTTTCTGTCGGAAGAAAAGGAATTGCTTCTGGCCGGAATGCAGTTAACGCCCGGTTATATTGGGGGCGTTGGTCGGGATAAGTTCGAAACCATTGATAACGAGAGATGGTATCATACAGGTGATGTGGTAGTTAAAGCCGATGATGTCTATTTCTGCAAGGGAAGAATAGACTCACAGGTCAAGATCAGTGGTTACCGGATCGAGCTTATGGATATTGAAGCAAACATCAAGCGATTTCCTGGTGTGAGGGAGGCGGTCTGTATTGTCCGTGGTGATGCGGACGTGCGTCAGATCATAGGCGTTGTATTGCCAGAACAAGACGAAGTGGACCTGGAGGGGTTAAGGAAATTCCTGGTCGGGCAACTACCTGCATACATGATTCCGCGCCAGTTTAATGTCGTCAAAGAGTTCCCAGTCAATCAGAATGGCAAGATCGACCGGATGAGTCTCCGTGCAATGTTTGTATAGTGGCTTATAATATGATTCTCAGCGAAGTGAAGAAACTCCTGGCGGCAGCGATGAACCGTCCGGATATTGACAGTATCCCCGACGGGTTATGTATGGGCGATTGGCCTGAATGGGATTCTATGGCACATGTCGCCCTGTTGGTTGGGATACAAGAGCGTTACGGATTTATGCCTGCTCCGGAGGAAATTCCCGAGACCATCTCATTGCCTCGTCTTGTTACTTTCCTGGAAGGTAAGCTAGGCGGGTACTCCAAGTCCAAGGCTGATATTTCCAGTCAGGATGGTTGGAATACTGTCTTTGACAATCTTTTTGGCGGGGATGATATGCCACCCGACATATGTATATATATACATAGTCGGACAGCACCCTTGATCGGGGCAGGTTTTGGCGGGCTTGACAGGCTCATTGATCTGCTGCGGGGCAAGGATGGAACCCGTACTCTTGTGTTTCCCGCATTTCCTTTCAGCAGCCGGTCATACAAAGGATATATTGCCAGTCGTCCCCCTTTCAAGGTAAAGAGCACCAGTGCGTTTACGGGTCTCCTGCCGGAACTCGTTCGTGCTGGTTCGCGGGACCTTTACCGTTCGGCGCATCCATTGCTTTCGGAGATGGCTGTCGGACCGAAGGCGAAATGGATTGTTTCCGAAGCGCATACAGCATCGGATCCTTTTCACCCGCTTTCTACTTACAGGCGCCTCATGGAGGATGATGCAATAATGGTAGGATTGGGGCTTGATATGAATACGAACGCGATTATTCACTACGTGGACGATCACTTCAAGGACCGATATCCTTTTCCGGTATATTTGCCTGAACCACTTGATTTCGATATTGAGTTTGAGGATGGCCATGTTGAGACGCGCAGTTACCTGGCATATTCTCCTGATATGGTTCGTAGGATAAAGCCAAGAAATCTGCGGCCATATTTCTCCGCAACGCCTGAAATAGTCCGGGAGATATCCTGTAATGGTGTTTCGTTTTTCAGGTTGAGAATCAAGCCATTCCTGGAGAAGTGTACGGCGTTAGCTGAAAGTGCCCTGAATATAGGAGAACTACCCCCATGGTTTGTGAACGTTCCCTGATATATTTTCAAGACAGGAGTCAAAATGCGAAATTGTGAACAGAAGGATACGCTTCTTGGGCAGTCTGAGAAATTCGCTGAGGCAGTTGCGCACTATGGTGGAATTCCTGCGTTGCGGCCGAATAAACACTGGAAGGATGTTCTGGAAAGGTTCCATCATAAGGCCTTCAATCAGTGCAGAACGGCGGAGGAGTTGATAGCTTTTGCCACTGAAAATAACGGATTTGTTATCTATCGCTTGGTTGACTCTCCCGTCATTGGACAGGTTATTGATGGATATCTTGCGTGGCTTGATCGTTTCGGTTGTTCGATAGATAGTTTGCCAAAGGAGATAGCAGAGAGTCCTTTTGCAAGCAGGAAAGTCGTTTGCGAGCGGCGAGGTCGTAATGTTTCTACCAGTTTTCTCTGGCATCTGTGTATTGCTTCGCGGTTACGAAAGGCGATACCTAAAGTTAATCGTATACTGGAAATTGGGCCTGGTTTTGGCGGCTTGACTCGTATTATGAAGCTTCTGTCACCAGGATCATGTTATATTCTGGTTGATCTCCCGGAATCATTGGTTTTTGCGTACGTCTATCTAAAATATCATTTTCCTGACGCTAAAATCATGTTCATGACTGGAGATAAGGCTCTTGCCGCTGATTGGGCTGAAAAGTTCGACATTGTTCTGGTTCCTTCGAATCTGATGGAGAATCTGCGTGGTATTAGCGTGGATTTGGCGCTCAATATAGCTTCTTTCGGCGAGATGACTACTGGTGCAGTTTCTGCGTATGTGAAATTCATAGAGGAGTCTTTAAATACAGGTTGGTTGTACAGTATTAACCAGTATGGGAAATTTCCTGCTGCGATGGCGAATGGAAGGGGTAAGCGGTTGGTGCAGGATGATATATGTCGTATTGCGTTGCCAGTTGACGCGTTCTGGCGTATTGAGGACTGGAAATATCTGGAAGATAATGGTTTTGTTCAGACTGATCTATTGATGGCTCCGTGTCTCGAGGTTTTGCTTCGTCGACTTTCTCCCGCAAAAAGAAATGGTCAGGAAAATAAGGCTCTGGCCAAGATGTTGACTGTTGAGGCAAAATCACTACCGGAAGGATCAGTCCGTTGGCATTATCTCTTATGGGATGCCTGTAGATTAGATCCTCATGGTGAGGGTGCATTTTGGCTTGCTTCTTGGGGACGCTCGATGGAGTATCCTGAATTTCTTTGAGTCAAACAAACGCAACAGAGATATTTATGACAATATATGACCACTTATATCTCGGTGTTCGGCTGATCAGGATTATAACTAAGAAGAGCGTTTAAATGAATATAATGTTGCTTAATCCGCCGACATTGGCACGAAAGGGGGAAAGCCTTTCGGTGTTTCCTCCTGTTGGGTTGCTCTACATTGCATCGTATCTTAAGGCACAGCTTTCTGATATCAGTGTCAGTGTTGTAGATGCCGTGGTAGATGGGTACCCGGCGTGTTTTTCCTTTAAAGAGAAGTATCTGATATACGGTCTATCGGATGATGATTTGAAAGCAAAGATTGCTGAGTTAAAGCCTGATATTGTCGGTCTTACCTGTATGTTTACTAATCAGCATGAAGCTGTGTTGCAGGCTGCAAGATTAGTAAAGGAGGTGCAATCCGAGATATTGGTTGTTATTGGTGGTTCGCATGCAACCGCTGTCGCGGATGAACTTCTGCAGCATCAACAAGTTGATGTGGTTGTCAGAGGGCCGGGAGAGGAGTTGTTCTTGTCGGTTGTGCAGTGCTTTAAGGATCATGCTGATTTTAAGAGGGTGCCAAGTGTTGCTTACAGAGAGAATGATGGACGAATAGTGGTTAAACCAATAGTGGTTTCGGATGTGTCTTTGGATGATTTGCCACCTCCGGATTTCTCCCTTGTAAATGTGGACATGTATCACAAGCTTCGTTATCATATGCCAACCCCCAGCGTATACAAGGCGCTGCCCATATCGCTTTCCAGGGGGTGTCCCAATAAATGTATTTTTTGTTATGTGAGTGCAGTGTGGGGCACATCAATTCGTCATAGATCAATTGAAAATATCAGATCAGAAATCAGGGATATGCGGGAACGATACGGGGTGGAAGAGTTACATATTCTTGATGATAATTTCGGGTTTTTTAAGGAATTCTCTCTGGAGTTCATGCGTATGGCAAGACAGGAGGGAATCAGGAAGATAGTACCATTTAACGGTTCTCCGATTCGGACACTGTTGGACGATGAGTTTCTTGATGAGCTGCAGAAGCTCGATGTTGATTGTCTTCGTATCTATCCTGAATCTGTGTCTTCGGATACATTGCGCAAAATGCACAAGCCGCAGAATTTGCAGATGATTAAGAAGATAATGGAAACTGCAAAATCCCGTGACATGATAACTTTTTCATGTTTCATCATTGGATTTCCGTGGCAGACGATATCGGAAATGGAGAGTGAAGCTCGTATGGATATAGAACTGGCAAGTGATTTCAGCTATTTCAGTGCATTGAATGCGCTTCCAGGGACAAAGTTGTACAAACAGTGCAAAGCGGACGGTATCCTTGCGCCTGAGGTTTGCTATTCTGATATTAGCCTCAATTCTGGCAATATAAGTACAGCAAACTTTACGTGTCTGGATGTTGAGCGAATAGCAAAGCAGGCATATATTTCATCAAACTTCTCCAGTTCTGAGCGGATTTCTCGAGGTGCGCGTATTTTTAAGCAGACGCCAGAACAATTTATGGAGCGCAAGAAAAGAGCAGAATTCTTTCTTGCAGAAGTCGAAAAGAGAATCAAAGACGGTAGTCAGTCGCAACGATAAGAATTGAGATGTCTCTGTAACTGTCTGGATTCTTCCGAATGCTGTAGTGTAACCAGATGATGAAGCAGTCTATGGATAAGAGAGTTACCGAGAGTGGACTAAGAGAAGAAGTGGC
The DNA here is from genome assembly GCA_001804885.1 of Lentisphaerae bacterium RIFOXYA12_FULL_48_11. GTDB lineage: Bacteria > Verrucomicrobiota > Kiritimatiellia > UBA8416 > YA12-FULL-48-11 > YA12-FULL-48-11. The sequence continues at coordinate 129,200 of MHBM01000157.1, read as the reverse complement.
GAAGCTTGGCGATAAGTACGTCTCAGTTCTTCAGGAATTGGTTTGTTGTCCAAGCGCGATGCATGACGTTACGAATTGCATCAGGCTTGTGAAGAACAAGATGGTTACCCTTGGCTTGGATGTTACGCAACCTGTCTTGCGTGATGATAAAACTGGAATATCATTTCCGGCAGTAGTTGGAAGCCTGCGAGGTGCTGGTGTTGGCCCGAAAACTTTCGTGGTTAATGCGCATGTGGATACCGCGCCTGTTGAGGATGTTTCTTCCTGGAGCAGTAATCCGTACAAGGCGGTCATCGCTAATGGTAAAATGTACGGGCGTGGAGTTCTTGATGACAAGGCAGGTATAGCAATGATGTTGCTGCTTGCAGATGCTTTCTCCCATTTTCATAAGCGCTTGCCTGCAACGCTGCTTTTTGAATGTGTCAGCGGTGATGAAAGCGGGGGACATGGTTCGAAAGCCTGTCTGGATGCCGGCAAATTATGTGATGCCGCGCTGGTGATTGACGGTGCCGATCCATTGAGTATCATAGATGCGCATCTGGGCCAAGTCTGGTTGAATCTGTATTTTGCGGGAAAAGCGGCTGCATCTTGTTCCGCACGCCGTGTCCACAGTCCATTGCTTGCGGCAGTGTCATTGTTAAAGGGGATTGAGGGACAGGTTGAAGAATGGTGTTGTTCGAATCCATCTTGGGAAGGAATACAAAAGCCCTACTTTGTAAATGCTGGAAGAATACATTCAGGAACATGGGCGGGTGCAACGCCAGAGCGATGTGAAATGTCGGTACAGATTGGTTTTGCTCCGCCGGTTACCGTCGAATCCGTTTGTCTGAAGGTAAACGATATGGCCGATAAAATAGCAGCTGAGACAGGTCTGAAGTTCGGATGTAATGTCGATCTGTTATGTCATGATGCATTTGCCAGCCGGGACAACAATCTGGTTGAGATGTTGAAAACTGTTATCCGTGATTTACGGGGAGGGGAGTCGCCCGTGGTAAGTCATGCCGTTACAGGCCATTGTGATCTACGCTATTTCAGGCGAAATGACGGAACTCCGGCCGATGCATGTCTGTATGGGCCAGGCGGCGGCGGGAATCCGCATGCCTGTGATGAGTTCTACGAAATCAGCCATTTCGTACCGGTGGCTCAGAATATTGCGACGACAATATTACGATGGTCGAGCTGAGGCTGGTGGTTTTCCAAATACCGATATTTGAAAGTGTCATGATTATTATTTCCATCATGTTATTAATGCTGGTCTTGTTGTGCTGTTGTTATCTTCCCGCGTTCGTGGTCTTTCACGATCATTCCAAACCTCTCACTTTTGCACATGCTTGGATCTATACGGCTGTTGGTTTCGGGGGACTTGCAGTATTGGGCATTTGTTGCAAAGCATCAGACCTGGACATGCGCATCAGCGCATTGCCGGGAATACTGATATCTGCTTACGGAATCAAAATGTTTCGTCTCTCCTGTATACCGCGTATTTCGCTGGTTGGAATGAATGCGCCGGGATCATTGTTTGCGATTCTGGCAAGTGTTATAGGGTTCTTGTATATCTTTATTCCAGGTATCCGGATGGGACTGGGGGACTACCCGGCAAGCTTCTTCAATGTTGATACATCCATTTATCTCGCACAAGTTCATAGTTTGATGCGATATGATACATGGCCTCCGCCGTCGCTTTGGATGTTGGGAGAAGCCGTAGGATATCATTATGGAAGCCAGGTTGTCTGTGCGGTACTTTCCTCGCTTACAGGTGTTGCCCCGCATATTATAGCGTTCCTTGTGTATGCACCAATTGTACAACTTGCCGCCATAAGCACTGCCTGGTTAATTGTTGGATGTTTCTTTCCACTTTCTGGCAGTTTGTCGGCATGTCGATGTGGGGTTCCATTCATTATGTTCGGCGCATATTATCCCATCGTTAATCTCTTGTCTTTCCCGATGCATCCTTCCCTTGATCGTTTATTGCAATTATTCCCTGATCCACAAGCTTACGGCGGAGGTTATCCGATGTTAAGCTCCCTGTTTGGTGTTTTTGCATCTCTGGCAAGCGTTTATTGTGTCCAGCGCTTTTCCAGTGCTGCCTGCCAAAGACTGCTTGTGTTTCTTGTTGGAGTAATGATTGTTTTCAAATCCCCATATTTTATTGTGTTGGGGGCCGGTTTTGGATTGTGGACATTGTTTGAGATTAGGAAAACACACCAATATTCGCTCATATGGGGGCCAGTTCTGTCCCTGGGTGTGGCATTTTGTTTATATACCATGTCTATGCAGGCCACAGGATTCACGACAGTGATTGTTCCTGGACAGCTTTCTGGTGCGGAACTGCTATTGTTAGATGTGAAGCGAATGTTTGGAGTTTACTCCATGGCGGGGGTCTTGACTATTGTAACGCTTGGAAAGGCCGTAGGACATGGATATGCATGGCGTTATATTGTCTGTTATTGTCTTCCTGCATTGGCCTTTGTAAACTTATTCGGGATTACTCGTGCAGGGAAGCTTGGTGGAGACCTGTTCCAAGTATTGGGCGTCTTGCCGTTATTTGTGGGCATGTTTACATTGACGTTGGTATTGGAGAACTGGCGTGCTCTAAAGAAGTTGATTCAAGTGATTGTTGTGATGATTCTTGTCCTTGCTATTCTTCCACCTCTGGGACATAGAGCGTATCATACGTGGGGTCTAATAGTCGCTCCTGAAACGGAACACGAGTATGTAGACAATAGGGCTTTGGCACAGGCCTTGTTGCATATACCAGTTAAGGGGTCGCTGATTGTTACGAGTGATTTCCGGTATCCTGCCCAGAAATACCGGCGGGATTTGCAGCAGATGCAGTTTCCGGCGCTATTTGGTCACCAAATGTATGCCTCACATTTTGCTGGCAGGAATGCTGATTCCGAGACACAGCGGGTTTTGCAGGATCGATTGGCCTTACAACTTCGTTTTCGTAATGATCCCTGGGATGTTGAGCTAGAGCACATAGCGAAGGAAAAGGGATGGACGCATTTGGTTATTCATCTTGGATCTCCTCATGCCAGTAAAATTCCCCTTCCGCTTCTCTTTGAGAACGAGATGTATCAGGTCTACCGGTTTAAGCATGTCAATTTGTCTCCAGAAAATACATAATTCCGAATATCCTAACAGAGTCGAGACAGTCCATTTATTACCGGATGTTATATATAACATGATGGAATAGAGCATGTTGCAATATTGTATCCAGAGTTAGTTTTCCCTTCAATTCTATTGACCGAAATCTCTTTTCTGATAGAATATTGAATGTTCACAAAAGTGTAAAAGATGAAAAAGATACGAAATAACGTTGTTGATGAAGTCCGAGGGCGATTGATTGATGTTGGTGGGCGGACCTCGCAGGATCTTGGGCTTGGCCGTATTGTCGGTCAGATCCTTGTTTATTTGTATTTGCGTGAAGGCGAGAGTTCTATTGACCAGATAGGCCATGATCTTGGCTTGAGTAAGGCCTCGGTGAGTATTGCTGCACGGCAGTTGGAAAATATGGGTTTGTTGCGCCGGGCCTGGAAAAAAGCTGACAGGAAGACCTACTACCGTACGGCTGATGATATTGCCTCGGCTTTACAGCAGGGTCTTCTTGCTTTTGTCGGACAGAAGATCCAGGCCGTTGCCGGTGAGCTTGATAACGTTAACGGAAAGCTTGAGGAAGCCGTAAAAAGTCCCGAGGCAGGCAAAGAAGTGGAATTTGTTTATAGCCGGGTTAAGAGGGCAAAAGTGTTGCGCGATAAACTCGCCGGTTTGCTTGATAACCCGATACTTAAATTTTTCGTAAAGTCATAAGTTGTTGATTTTGCAGGCATTGTAAGAAGCGGTGCATAATTGACGGGCACGGAGTGTGGTTGGAAGAAGTTATGAGTGATGAGTGCTGAATGAAATAATGAAACTACTTTGAGTGTGGTGGAAACGCCAAGATCGGAAAGAAAGAAGGGATTAACCACCAAGTTCACAAAGTTAGGCACGAAGCGGGGCTTGCTTTGCGAGCTTCTGTTCGCAATCTCCTGAGATTCTTTCACGCCAAGGGCGCGAAGGTAGCGAAAAAGGAGTTTATTTCACATAAGGCAACGAAGTTAACGAAGGGTGAAGGTTTTGCGACCAAGGCAACAAAGCGAAGAAAGAAGTGTGGTGGAAACGCCAAGATCGCAAAGTAAGAAGATATTAACCACCAAGGAAGTAGGCCAAGAGCATTAAACTTAGTTGCCTTTGTTAACTTATGTGTAAATCGTCTGCTGAAGAGCGGGAAGGTGTTAACAGAAGACAACCCTTCTTCGCCAGGGCTACGCAGGGCAGGCGAAGGCAGTGAAAGAAATAGATTGTTGATTATATAATATGTCCCTGTTCAAACAAATAGCCTACTACTTTTCCGTCTATAAGAAATATATCGGCCGCCGGTTGTATATTGTCTTCACGCTTTCCATGTTAGCGGCGATAACGGAAGGGTTCGGTATCGCCTTCCTGTTGCCCTTGATCGAGGTGGTTGGCGTCGGTAACGGAGGATGGGGCAAAAACCCGTCCGAGGTGAACGCGAGTCTGCAGGCCGTCCTTAGTGTTCTGGGCATCAATGATTCAATGATAGGGATCCTGCTTTTTATCGGGTTCATCTTTTTGATCAAAGGTCTGATTGTTTTTTCAGACAACGCCTATCACAGTCATCTGAAATCGCAGCTCATGAGCGAGATCAAAAGCCTGATGTTCGATCAGTACAGCAACATGGACTATGGTTACTACTCAAGCCGGAACACGGGGCACTTCATCAACGTGATCAATGATCAGGTTGCCAAACTGCTTGTTACATTTGACACATACAAGGTTTTCCTGTCCACGTGCATTACGACCATCGTTTATCTTGGTGTTGCCTTGTTGCTGGCCTGGAATTTCGCACTTATGGCCCTCGGCTCGGGCATCATCCTGCTCTTCTTGTTCCGGATACTGAACCGTTACGTGCACAATCTTTCGCGAAAGACCGTCCGCGAGCAGGCAACCCTTAATAAATTCCTGGTCCAGACCATGCAGTCCTTCAAGTACCTGGTATCAACCTCGCAGATAGGCCATCTCAGGAATGGTGTCATAAACAGCGTCAATAAACTTTCTGATTACATGCGTTCACAGGGTATTGCGCAATCCCTTACGCTGGCCGCCGGCGAGCCCGTCTCTGTTTTCTTCATCCTTCTTGTGATCATCATTCAAATTAATGTATTGAAGGCGCCTCTGGCCCCTATCTTCGTGGTACTGATTCTCTTTAACAGGGCTATGGGTCAAACGATCGGTGTTCAGAGCGCCTGGCAGAGGACATTAAGTCACATCGGGTCCCTGGAAAGCGTGGAGCATGAATTCGAGATTCTAGGCAAATCCCATGAGCCCTCGGGTGCCGTCCACCTCAAACCCTTCGAGAGGAGCATTGATCTGCGGCAGGTCAGTTTTTCTTACGGGCCCAGAAGCCCGGATGTGCTCAAAGACATCACCCTCACGATACATGCCAACACCACTGTGGCTTTCGTTGGTGAATCAGGCGTTGGTAAATCCACCCTGGTAGATATGCTCACACTCATGCTCAGGCCGTGCCGGGGGGAAATCCTGATCGACGGTATCCCGAGCAACGAGATAAATCTGCGATCCTGGCGCAGCCAGATCGGTTACGTCTCCCAGGAGACTGTTGTTTTTGATGACACTATTGCCAACAATATTTGCATGTGGAAGGACGACTACAATACCAATGCTGACGTGCGTAAGCGGATTGAATACGCCGCCAGGCAGGCCTGCGCGGAAGATTTCATACAGAAGCTGCCTGAAAAGTTCAACACTCTGGTTGGCGACCGGGGCGTTCGCCTTTCCGGGGGACAGCGCCAAAGATTGTTTCTTGCCCGCGAGTTATACAAGAACCCCAGATTGCTGGTGCTGGACGAGGCTACCAGTTCGCTGGATTCGGAAACCGAGCGTTACATCCAGGAAAGCATCGAAGCTTTGAAGGGATCGACCACGGTGGTTATTATTGCCCACCGGCTTTCCACTATCAAAAACGCTGATTACATATACGTTCTGGACAAGGGCGGAATTGTTGAGCAGGGGACGCATAAGGAACTGGCAGCAAAAGATAAAGGCGCCTTCAGCCGCATGGTTGCGCTGCAGAATCTATAAATATTCCGGCAAGCATAAACTGTTTCAAAACAACAGCCAGGAGGGTTATGAATCTTTCAGGTAAAAAAATACTAGTGACCGGGGCTGACGGATTTATAGGATCTCATCTGGTTGAAGAACTGGTGCGGCGGGGTTTTGATGTCCGCGCATTTGTCCTCTACAATTCATTCAACTCATGGGGTTGGCTGGACCATAGCGAACCGGCGATAAAGAAGAATCTGGACATATTTGCCGGTGACTTGCGTGATGCTTATGGCGTCAAACAAGCCATGAAGGGATGTGACGTTGTTCTGCATCTCGCAGCGCTCATTGCCATTCCATATTCGTATCATTCGCCGGCTACCTATGTGGAAACGAACGTCATGGGATCGCTGAATATTGTACAGGCGGCCCGTGAACTCGGAGTGGCGAAGGTCGTACATACATCAACCAGCGAGGTATACGGCACTGCCGTCCGTGTACCGATAGACGAAGACCACCCGCTTCAGGGGCAATCACCGTATTCGGCCACGAAGATAGGCGCCGATCAGCTAGTCTTATCTTTCTACCGCTCTTTTGGAACGCCGGTGGCGGTGATAAGGCCTTTCAACACCTACGGACCGCGGCAGAGTGCCAGGGCAATTATTCCCACCGTGATCACACAGATCCTTTCCGGTAAGAAGCAGATCAAGCTTGGGTCACTCTCTCCGACACGCGATCTGAACTATATCGACGACACGGTGAGGGCATTTATAGCCATGGCAGAGTCAGATACAGTGGTGGGGCAGGTGGTCAATGTCGGGAGTGGCTTTGAGATTTCCATAGGGGATGTCGCGAACTTGATCGTGGAAGAGCTTGCAGCCGATGTCGAGATTGTGACCGACGGGCAGCGTCTTCGTCCTGAAAAGAGCGAGGTGGAGCGTCTCCTTGCCGATAACAGCAAGGCAAAACGTCTACTTGGATGGGTTCCGGAATATGGCGGCCTGGATGGGTTCCGCCGGGGCATTCAGAAGACGATAGAGTGGTTTTCAGATCCGGAGAATACCCGGGGATATAAATCTGATATATACAATATCTGAAGATATTCAGCTGAATGAATTCTGAATTGAACATAGGTTTCGCAAAAGCGGTTGTGTCCGGATCTGCCGGATTTTTAGGCCGGGGTCTGGTCCGGCGATTGGCGTCATCCGGCATTCCTGTGCTCGGAATAGACTTGGGTCCTTCTCCATTTGTGATGAAGGGGTATCAACATGTTCAATCCTCTCTTGAGCAGGCAGGTGATCTCATTGCGGCGTATCTTGATGGGGGGGGTGTTTATTTTCATATGGCAGGCCTGGCAGATCGAAATCAGTGCGAAAAACGACCGGCAGATGCTTTTGCGTTGAATGTGGCTCTTACATTTACGGCCCTTGATATTTGTGAACGTGTTGAAAACGTGAAGTTTGTGCTGCCCTCCACCGGGATTGTTTACGGCCTCCATCTGGGTCGCCCAGCGGTTGAGGAGGACCCGGCGCAGCCTGATAGCGTTTATGCCGGGAGCAAGCTTGCGGCGGAGATTCTTGTCCAGGCACACACGCCTGGCTGGCTGAGGGGATCTGTCATTGCCCGCTTGTCCAATGTCTATGGACCAGGAATGGGAGAAAACACCGTGCTTGGTCGATTGCTGGGCCAGGTTTCCCGGAGCGAAGCCCTCAATGTTTTTGACGAACGACCGGTGCGCGATTTCATCTATGTGGACGATGCAGTGGAGGCGCTGGTCCGATTGGCTGACGCCGGAATCCCTGGGGCTGCAGTGGTAAACGTGTCTATGGCAAGAGGCGTTAAGATCGGGGATGCCATTAATATTCTTGCCGGGCTTTCGGGGCTCCCGCATTCCATTTCTGAATCAGCAACCAGCGAACCAGCAACCAGCCTGGTTTTGAATAATGCACGACTGAACAGAATGACGGGCTGGGTTCCTCAGATTCATATTGAACAAGGTCTGAAAATCTGTTCAAAGGACCATACAACATCAACTTCTAACTCTAAGAGAAAAACATGAAAGATTGGAGAAAAGCAGTTGTTACGCCGGGGGCAACCATTCGGGAAACATTGCGTGTCATCGATCTAAGCGTCACCCAGATAGCCATGGTGGTGGATGCCGACGGTCGTCTGATAGGAACGGTGACCGATGGAGATGTGAGACGGGGTCTGTTGAGAGGGCTTTCGTTGGATCAACCGGTGGAACTCGTAACTAATGTTCACCCTGTTATTGCGCATGCCGGAGAAGATGCATCGACCATTCAGGAAATCATGCGCGCACGATCCATAAGCCAGATTCCTGTATTGGATGAACATGGCCGGGTGGTGGGTTTGCAACTGCTCAAGGAATACCTGGTTGCGCCGAGACATGATAATCTTGTCGTGCTTATGGCGGGAGGCCTTGGTGCAAGACTCAAGCCGCTCACGGAGACGTGCCCAAAACCTCTCTTGCAGATCGGGGGGAAGCCCCTGCTGCAAATCATACTTGAAAGCTTTAAAGCCCAGGGATTTCAGCGATTTGCCATTGCCGTGAACTACATGGCGGAAATGATCGAGGACCACTTCGGTGATGGTTCATCCTGGGGGGTGGATATCAGTTACTTGCGGGAACCAAGCAGGCTCGGCACTGCCGGGGCACTGCGCTTGCTTCCGGAGGTGTTGGACAAGCCAATTATTGTGATGAATGGGGATCTGCTTACCAAGGTGAACTTTGAGCATCTTTTGGACTATCATATCCAATTTAAAGCCAAGGCGACCATTTGCGTTCGTGAATACGATGTAAAGGTTCCGTTCGGGATTGTGCAGGTGCATGAGCATCATCTTGTTGCTCTCCAGGAGAAGCCTGTGCAAAGATTTTTTGTGAATGCCGGAATTTATGTTCTGGAGCCGGAAGTTATTGCACACATTCCGCCCGACGCCCCATATGACATGCCGACCCTGTTCGAGCGATTGGTGGCTCAGGGTGAACGTCCTGCGGTGTTCCCTCTCCGTGAATATTGGCTGGACATAGGTCAGTTAGACGACTACCAACGCGCCATGAACGACTTTGACTGGAAACCTTCGGGGGAAAACGATGATTGATGGCCAGTCCGTTTTAGCGGTCATTCCAGCCCGGGGGGGATCCAAGAAGCTGCCACGCAAGAACATTCTTCCCGTTATGGGGAGACCGCTCCTGGCGTGGACAGTGGATGAGGCGCGCCGTTCCCGCTACATTGACCGGGTGGTGCTCAGTTCTGACGACGATGAGATCATTGATGTCGCCAGGGGCCTGGGCCTGGAAGTTCCCTTTCGTCGGCCAGCTGAACTGGCCGCGGACGCAACACCGACCAACGATGTGCTTTTCCATCTCCTGTCCAGGATATCAGGGTATGATTATCTGGTTTTGCTTCAGGTGACATCTCCGTTGAGAAATGTTGAAGACATCGATGGATGCATCGTAGAATGTGTACAAAGAAAAGTTGGATCATGCGTAAGTGTCAGTCTTGCTGAAAAGAATCCCTACTATTATCGAACACTTGATTCCGAGAAACGATTGCGTCCACTGATCGGCGATTCCTGCCATATTGGCAGAAGACAGGATCTTCCGGACGTTTATGTGATTAACGGCGCTGTTTTCGTGGCTCAAATCCAGTTCTTTTTAGAGCAGCGTACATTTTTCACACCTGAGACGCGGGGATACGTCATGCCGGCGGATCGTTCGATTGATATTGATACAGCGAAGGATATTGCCCTGATGGAATATTTGCTCGCCTTCGCCAAAATGCCCCGTGCCTTGGCAAGCGGGATGAGCCGCCTTCGCGCAGATGCTTCGGCGGGCCAAGATGGCGCGGCAAGCAAGGTATAGTATGGATGAAGACGGGTCAAGGCTACGGCGGAGTTCCGCTGATCCCGCTTTTGTTGGCGGCTTGCCGCGGGGAGCTTCACTGTCCGATGGACGTCAAAGTAAAACACGTGGAGGAAAGTTGTGATAGATCGCATATTTCTGCCGATTGAGATCAAGGCCAGAGAGTTTCATAGCAAGATTCTATTTTCTCTCTTCGCCACGGAGTATGGTTTCGAGGTAATTCTGGGCGGGCAAAACGAGCTGGTCGAGCGTATGCCGCGATTTAGTCGGGGAATCTACATAGACAAAAGCACCGCCATCACGAAACGGGCATGGTATCGCCACTTCAGATCTCTTGGAAATCACATTGCAGCCTGGGATGAGGAAGGTTTGATCTATTTCAGTGATGATGTTTATCATGCGACGCGCATGGACAAAGAATGTTTTGACCAGGCGGATGCATTCTTTGCCTGGGGGCCCCATGAAGTACGAACCATCCTGAGCCGATATCCCGATGCGGCCGACAAGGTAATTCCTACCGGGAACCCGCGGATGGATCTGTTGCGACCCGAATTTCGCGGGTATTGTGCTCCGCGAGTTGATGCTTTGAAAAAGCAGTATGGACCGATAATCTTGATCAACACTAATTTCCCTATATACAATAATTTTAAGGGATTTGATGCCGGCCTTAAAATATTTGATGCTTATCCATTGGCTACATATCATGAATTCAAGTCGCAATTCTATGAGTTTACCCGCAAGGGATATGAAGGGTTTATGGCCGCCGTGCCGGAAATCCGGAAGGCTTTTCCAGAACATACCATTGTTATCCGGCCCGCACCTGTTGAGAATGCGACCCCATGGATCGAGCGTTTTGGCAATCAGCCTCGTACTGTTATCACAAAAGAGGGCAATGTTGTAGAGTGGATTCAGGCCGCTGATGCTGTTGTCCAGTTCAACTGTACCACCGGTGTTGAAGCTTTTCTTCTTGGAGTGCCTGTGATTGCCTATCGTTGTGTTCGTTCAGACACACTTGAAACGGAGCTGCCGAACGCCTGCAGCCTGGAAGCCTTCTCCCAGGAGGAGCTAATCGCGCAGTTGAGGTATGCGATTGAGGTCATCAGAAGCGGCAAGGCCTCTTTTGTCCCCCGCCCGGATCAGCAGGCGATCATTAATGCGTATTTTTCCAAGCTTGACGGCCCGACTGCATGCGAACAGATACTGGGCGTCCTCAGTAAACTGGAATTTGTCCCGCAGCCGGTTACCATGGAGGAAGTATCATTACCGAAAAAGATCTGGCGTGCGATACTTCGCCTCGTACGCAGGCCGGACCCGGAAGCAGTCCGGTATTACAACGAGAAGTTTCCCGGCCTTTCAGTAGAGGAAGTACGTGGCGTGGCTGACAGATTTTCAAAGGCAGTGGGTCGTTTCAATCGCGTAAGTATAAGTTCAGCGGGCAGAAATATTGTCAGGATATCGTCTGATATTAAACAAAAGGAGTTACCGTGATCATTCTATCAGTTTACCCCTATACGCATTTGTCCTCGAGTGCGCTCGTAATAGGCGGAAAGGTTGTTGCTGCCGCCGCTGAGGAAAGGTTCAACCGTGAGAAGATGAGCACGAAGTTCCCGGTGCAATCGGCACAGTGGTGCCTCGATTCGCAGGGTCTGTCATGGAAGGATGTCGATATCATTGCGGTTCCATGGAACCCCCAACGCAATATCAACCATGCCAGCAAGCGATGGGTTGCAGACATGGCATGGCGTGGTGAGATGCTGACGCATGTCCCGGTGCAAATCATGCGTGCCATAAACGAGCCTGTGGCCTCACATATGGAGGTGTCATTTGGCAAGACAAGAATTGTATATCTGAACCACCATGAGTGTCATGCCGCCAACGCTTTCTTTCTGTCTCCCTTCAGCAGGGCTGACATCCTAACCATCGACGGGCATGGCGAGGACGAAAGCTGTTTCTTCGGAAATGCCAAGGATACATCAATCAACCAGACAGGCAACGTTCTGTATCCCCATTCTCTGGGTTTATTTTACGGAACATTCACGGACTTCCTGGGTTTCACACCAGAAGTGGATGAATGGAAGGTCATGGCCCTTTCAGCTTTTGCCGGTAAGAAGAACAGCTGCTATAAAAAAATACGGCCGTTGATCAATCTCACGGAAAATGGATTCGAGCTCGATTTGGGCTATTTTGACTATTACACCTTTGACAGGCGGCCACATTTCTTTAACCCGAAGATGATCCCTCTCCTTGGCAAACCGCGGCAACGTGGTGAGGATTTAGAGGATCGTCACTATGAGATTGCCGCAGCCATGCAAAAGGTTTTTTCAGAGACGGTGATTCATTTGTTGTCCCTTCTCAAGCGTCGCAGTAAAGGAAAGCAGGTTGTCCTGGCTGGCGGTGCGGCTATGAATTCCCTATTTAATGGTACGATCGACTCGCTGGGCATCTACGAGGACAACTTCATCCCTCCGTCGCCTGATGATTCCGGTGTCTCGGTTGGCGCGGCATTGCTTGCATATTACCGTTTTAACAAAAAGGCCTCGAGGGTGAAATGCGCTCTGAAAGACAATAACTGGGGGCCGACCTATACCGAGGAGCAGATCAAGACGTGCCTTGATAAGTTTAAGCTGCCCTA
>MHBM01000157.1:109396-116554 GCA_001804885.1 Lentisphaerae bacterium RIFOXYA12_FULL_48_11 | reverse complement strand
CTGAATCCCTGGTTAAGACTATTGCGAAAGAAATATCTAAGGGCGCGCTTGTCGGCTGGTTCCAGGGGGCCATGGAATTTGGCCACCGTGCCCTTGGCAACCGGTCAATCCTGGCAGACCCACGGGATGTAGCCACCAAGGATCGCGTAAACAGCGCGGTAAAGTACCGCGAGTCCTTCCGCCCCTTTGCGCCGGCAGTGCTGGCCGAGCGCGCTGAGGAGATATTTGAATTGAAACCCGGTCGCCGTGTATATTTCATGGAGCGTGTATCTCTAGTAAGGAAAGAATGGCGTACCAGGCTGGGTGCGGTATGCCACGCTGACTTTACCGGCCGTCTTCAGACAGTGGAGCCGGACTCTAACAAACTATTATACAAATTGATCAAGGAGTTCGGCAACATTACCGGGGTTCCTGTACTGCTCAACACATCTTTCAACCTTAACGGTGAACCGATCGTCTGTTCCCCTGAACACGCTATCAGGACATTTTATTCCTGTGGGCTGGATATCCTCGTTCTTGGCCCGTTCATGATAAGAAAATAATATTTCCAGATACAAAGAAATAGAGCTTATAAGTTGAACAGATGAGAATAACTTTGCATCTTCGATTTATAGAAGTTTTGATAAATGGGTAAGCAAAAAGGTTGTTTGGTAAATTGTTACACATCAAGGAGTGTAGAATAAAAAGGTTAGGTCTTGCAGGGTTGTTGGTTGTGTCTTGCGGTTATGCTCAGGCTGATGCAAAGGCGGGCGGCATAATGGAAAAGATGGCCGCAATGACGGAGCAGATGGAAAGCCTGATTAAAGATCTCACTCCGACTATCTTCGCAGGAGACTCAGGCCTTTTAGTCCGAGGGTTGATACATCAGCAATCATGCGAAGCGAAGTAGGCATCAAACTCCCCGGCTTAATTCGGGAATGAGGTTAAACGCTTTGTCAGATAAGCAAAAAAAATCATGTTTAATTATTGCCGAAGCCGGGGTCAACCACAACGGTGATATCAACATTGCCCGTCGTCTTATCGATGTGGCAGCAGAGTCCGGGGCCGATTTAGTGAAGTTCCAGGCTTTTACAGCAGGCGGACTCGTAACCAGATGGGCAGGGAAAGCCGTCTACCAGACGCAAAACACGGGCAGTACCGAGTCCCAGTATGACATGTTGCGGCGGCTTGAGCTGAACCGAGAGATGCAGGCTACTTTGATGTCCCATTGCCGGGATCGGAAGATCGGGTTTTTATCAACTCCCTTCGACACGGCAAGTGTGGACATGTTGGCCGAGCTCGGTGTCAGCCGTTTCAAGATCCCTTCAGGTGAAATCACCAATTTGCCCTATCTCAGGAATATTGGGAGATACGGAAAACCGATTATCCTGTCTACGGGTATGGCGACATTGGACGAAATTGGAACAGCTTTGTCCGTTCTCGGGGGAGCGGGCACACCTGCCAATCTCGTGACCGTCCTGCACTGCAACACCGAGTATCCGACGCCGTTGTCCGATGTGAACCTTCTTGCCATGCTGACTATTCGTGATGCCTTTGGCGTTGAGGTGGGATATTCCGATCATACTTTGGGAATTGAGGTGCCTATTGCGGCAGCAGCCCTTGGTGCGGCCGTTATTGAAAAACATTTTACTCTGGATCGTAACCTTCCTGGTCCGGACCATAGAGCCAGTGTTGAGCCCGGAGAACTCAAAGCCATGGTGAAAGCCATCCGCGATATCGAACTTGCCTTGGGTGACGGCATCAAGCGTCCAACTGCTAGCGAAGCAAGAAACACGCCCATAGCCCGTAAATCTCTGGTAGCCGGCCGACCGATTGTAAAGGGTGCCTTGTTTACGGAGGATAATCTGGCCGTGAAGCGCCCTGGAACAGGCATTTCCCCAATGCGCTGGGATGAAGTTGTGGGCCGCGTGGCGCCACGGGATTTTGCCGCCGATGAACTGATAGAACTGTGAAACGGAAAATCTGTATAGCTACTGGCAGTCGTGCGGAATATGGCCTGTTGCGTCGGGTTATGCTGGGCGTCAAGGATGATCCAGCCCTGGTGCTCCAAGTTATTGCCACCGGCATGCACCTCTCGCCGAAATTCGGTATGACGTACCTGGAGATTGAGAAAGACGGCTTTCATATAGATTATAAGGTCAAGATGTTGCTGGATTCCGATACGCCTGTGGGTATCACAAAGTCCATGGGTAAGGGGCTGTCCGGTTTTGCCGATGCCCTGCACGACCTGGCCCCTGATTTGCTCGTGGTACTTGGTGACAGGTTCGAGATCTTCTCGGCTGCCTCTGCAGCTCTCATTGCGCGAATTCCTATAGCGCATATACACGGCGGCGAGACAACGGAGGGGGCGTTCGATGAAGCCATCCGCCATGCGATCACGAAAATGTCCCACCTGCATTTTGTTGCTGCGGAAGAGTACTGCAGGCGGGTGATTCAACTGGGAGAACAGCCGGAGCGCGTATTTCTAGTAGGTGGGCTCGGTGTAGATGCAATCAAGAAGCAAAAGTTGCTGGGCCGTCCTGAACTCGAGAAAGCCCTTGATTTCAAGCTGGGGAAAAAGAACCTGCTCGTCACATTCCATCCGGTGACCTTGGAGGATGCCACGTCGTCTGAGCAGATGTTGGAACTTCTTGCAGCGCTGGAGCAGCTCGAGGATATCCACCTGGTCTTTACCATGCCCAATGCTGATACCGGCAGCCGCGTGTTATGCAAGATGATCGAACGGTTTGTAGCAAAACGTGCCAATGCGAGGGTGTTTACGTCATTGGGTCAGTTGCGTTATCTCTCCTGTATCAAACACGTGGATGGCGTGGTGGGAAATTCCTCCAGTGGTCTTACAGAGGTCCCCAGCTTTCATAAAGGCACCGTCAATATTGGTGACCGCCAGAGGGGGCGCCTCAAGGCAGGGAGCGTGATTGACTGTGCCCCGGATCGACGATCTATTCTGTCGGCCATTCAAAAGCTATACGCTCCAACATTCAAAAAAGTCCTTGCAAGGACCCGCAACCCCTATGGCGAGGGAGGAGCGAGCGAGAAAATTGTTAAGCTTTTGAAGCGTTATCCATTGGAAAAACTTATAAAGAAATCTTTCTATAATCTGCAATTCTGACTTGGACCCTGCAATGAAGATTGGAATTATTGTGAAATTAGGAGTAAATGGCTGCCGAACATAATAGCGAGTATAAGCGTATAGAGTTTATGGGACTGCCTGGTGCCGGGAAAAGCACTCTGTACGCGGCAATCATGAAAGAAATGCAACTGCGAGGGTCATCGTTGCCGTTACTTGCTGTTGACAAGGCTGTTCATCGGTGCCTTCTTAGGCGCGACAACGGTTTATTGGGTAATCTTCTCAAGATGTTGCCTCATCGTATTTGGGAACCTCTTTGTGGCATGCGCAATACATGTTCTGAAATGCATGCGTTCACCTGTAATCACGTACCAATGATGCATCTGATTTTTAAGATGCTCGATTGTGGGCCTATGAAGGTGGAATGGAGGCAATGCATTATTTATGTTTTCTTCCTTTTGGGAGCGGAACACCAGTTGTTGCGTAGATATCTTTCGGCAGATGAGAAGGTATTTGCTGAAGAAGGATTTGCCCAAGCCGTGCTTTCTGCGTTTGGCTATCTCGCCATAACAAAGACATCGGCTAACGATATTAATCGTTACGTGGACGATTGTCCGGCTTTAAAAGGAGTGATTTTCATGGATACGTCGCCGGAAATATGTCTTGAACGACTCAACAAGAGACCAGAGCTTCCCCTTATCCTCTCTGGAGAATATCCCGCCAAGAGATTAGACAGGCTAAAATATCTTGACGAATGCCTGCACATTGCTGCCGATGGATTTAAACGTCGGAATATTCCTGTTTGGCGTTTTTCAGATTTTGGGACCCAGGATGTCATGAGTGCGGCCAGGTTGTGGTATTCATCCGTTAACTCGGCGCCCGCTTAATAAATTTACATTTCCGGCTAGTCCATTCTTACATATTTTATTCTGTTATGAGAATCTGTATGCTCATTTGGCAGTACTGGCCTCTCCCGTCTGGAGGGGCTGAATCGCAGTGCAGAAAGCTTGTGCGACACTTGATGGATCAACATATGGATTGCACGGTACTGACTGCCAGGATTCAGGCAAAGACCCCGTTTCGTGAAAAGGATGGAAATGTAGATGTTGTACGCGTCCCTGTTATGCAAGGATTGGTTAATGCCATAACCGTCTTTGGCGGGGTGTGGGATAAAAGGGTTAAACAGACTTTGCATAAGCCCATATCGGCAGTCCTCTCGTCTTCTCCTGCAACACGCGAGACCTTTGAAGGAAGGATAATGCGTTGGTTAAATGCGTTTTCGTTTATTCTCGGGGCATCTATTTGGTTGGTTTTATACAGGAGCAAGATCGATGTGATTCATGTCCATATCGGAGAATGGATTGTTGGCTATGCGGCGTGGATCGGTTCGCTACTCGGGATCCCCGTTATATGCAAAGTCGCGGATATGCCCGTATTCCCTCGGCTGGATAGGTCAATCCCGTTTCACTGGGTTTGGGACAAGGCTCGAAAACAGGTCGACTATGTGGCGATGCATGAAGCCATTCGGGATCAATTAATCTCAGGAGGGATCAAGCAGGCAAAGATTCACCTTATACCAAATGGAGTAGAAGTGCGTTCGGATTGTGCAAGACCTTCGCAGGGAGAATACGTGCTGTGCGTGGGTAATCTTACCCAGGGGGCATCTCATAAAGGTTTTGATATTCTATTCAATGCCTGGGCTGAAGTGCATAAGAATATCAGCAACATAAAGTTAGTAGTAGCAGGTCGGGGGGATGCTGTCCTATGGCGGGCCATAATTGAAAAATCAGGGTGTGCTGATTCTGTTTATTTTCCCGGCTTCGTAGAGAATATGGATAATTTATATCGTGATGCCGCATTGTTTGTATTGCCATCACGTCACGAAGGGATGTCTAACGCTCTCTTGGAGGCACAGGCTTGGGGGCTACCTGCCGTTGTATCAGATATTCCTGGTAATCGAGCTGTTGTTGATGACCATGTCACGGGTTTGATCGTACCGGCGGAAGATTCGCATGCGCTTACCGCTGCGATACTCGAGCTTATGAGCGACCCCCTTAGAAGAGAGAGTATGGGAACGCGTGCGCGCATGCATATTGAAAAGTTCTTCTCTATGGAGGAGGTTTCGATGAAGTATGTGAAATTGTATGCAGATCTGACCGGCAAAGATGATTTAAGCGATATATCCGCAGCCTAAAAGAAAAGCGAAAAAATGAAAAGATTATCAAGGGACTTATTTTCTAAGTGCAGGGAATGTGCACGGATATCCCGTTGGGCTTCAGATGTTGTTTGAATTCGCGTAATTTAGTTTGTTTCATCAGGTTTTCCATGTGTGGAATAACAGGTTTTATTGGCAAGAATCCTCTCTTTGATGAGAAGATGTTTCGTGAAATGAGGGACACGTTGAGCCATAGAGGGCCCGATGATGCTGGGATCCAGATGTGGGGTGTGGATCTCAACTCGTGTCAACCCGGCCAGAAAGGCGCCATTGGCCTGGCACAGGTAAGATTGAGCATAATCGATCTTTCTTCTGCAGGACATCAGCCAATGTCCAATGAAGATGGTTCGGTATGGATTACATATAATGGCGAATTTTACAATTATGGTGAATACAGGAAGGATCTTGAAAAAGCCGGGCATAGATTTAAATCTAATTCCGACACAGAAACCATCCTTCACCTCTACGAGCAATACGGAATAGAAGAGACGCTTAAGAGAATTAACGGAATGTTTGCGTTCGGGCTATGGGACAAGAAGCGTAATGTCATGATTCTTGCTCGGGACAGGGTTGGCAAGAAGCCGCTGCATTACACAATGTGTCCGGATGGATCTATGGTGTTTGCGTCGGAAATGAAAGCAATCTTTGCGGCAAACGTTGTCGACAAAGCTAAAATCGACCTATCAGCTTTTGTACAGTTCTGGACATACGGATACGAGACTGGTGACCTGACTATATATGAGCAGGTGAAACGTGTTCCTCCCGGACATTATGCGGTGTGGAGCGGTGGACGGCTGGATGTAAAGGAATACTGGGATTGCCCTTTTGGAGTAAATGACAACCAGAATACCAACATTGATAATCTTGCTGATGAACTTGAGGCGCTTCTCTGTGACTCAATCAGGTTGAGATTGATTTCTGATGTGCCGGTTGGCCTATTTCTTTCAGGCGGTATTGATTCCAGTTTGATTTCTGCACTTACAGCCAAATTGACTGGGGGCAAAATAACCGCATTCACCATTGCATTTGAAAATGAGAGATTCAATGAAGCTCCTTATGCGCAGGCGATTGCAAAACATATTGGACTCAAGAATGTCGTGCTTCATGTCACCGAAGATATGAGATCATATTTTAAGAAAATAGCTGTTCAGTTTGATGAACCATTTGGTGACTCTTCTTCTATACCAACCTATTTTGTTGCGAAACTTGCCAGGGAACATGTCGCTGTGGTTCTTACGGGAGACGCCGGAGACGAGCTGTTCGCCGGATATAATGCTTATGCGAAGGCATTACAACTCTGGGGGAATAAGGAACAAAGACGACTTTTTGGTCGGCGGATTGACTGGCGGAACAAGATTATGGATATCCCGCTTCGTTTTCTTACAAAGCCTTCGAAAAGACTCACGGACTTGGAACGAATCATGTCCCAACGTAAAATGTGTCAGATACTATCTGATGATTTATGGAGTGCTCTGGAAGGGAGAGATATATACAAAACCCGGGAGCAATGGTATCCAAGGGTGTCAGATGCAGATTTTTTGAGCCAGATGCAATACGTCAATTTAAAAACTTATCTGCCCGATGATATTCTTGTCAAGGTTGACAGGATGAGTATGGCGCATGCACTTGAATGCCGCTGTCCGCTCCTTGATTATCGTATAATAGAGTTTGCGTCGCGTCTGCCTTATGCTGCTAAAATTGATTCGAAAGGACGACAAAAGTATCTACTGAGAAAGATTCTCGCAAGATATGTCCCCGAACGATTGACCGAAAGGCCAAAGATGGGCTTTTCTGTTCCATGGGCTGAGTGGTGCCGTGGGGAAGCTGGGGCGAGTCTTCGCGATCGGTGGCGCACGTCGTCTTTTCCGTTGCTGAA
>MHBM01000157.1:91201-109385 GCA_001804885.1 Lentisphaerae bacterium RIFOXYA12_FULL_48_11 | reverse complement strand
CAAATCTGATTTTTCCGATTGATAAATTGGGTTGGGATAACTGGCAATGGAATGCCTTTTGTACGTTAACGTATTTTGGCGATAGATAAAACGTTGCAGTCGCCAAACGTACAAATCAGGAAGGAACTATATGTTGAATAAGAGCGATTCAATTATTCATTATGTATTGAGAATAACGGCGGCATTATTCTTATGTCTCATGGTTTATCTTGTACTGCTCCAGTCCGGTGTTGCTGCGAGTATTGGCTTCCAGCTGCATTACGACGTATTGTTCGTTTCTTTTATTTTTGGTGTAATATTCTATTCATTAAGTCGACTGCCATCACGATTTTCTATGCTCGGGCTTGTGATGTTGTCTACAACAATATGCGGCATGGTGCTGTCCAGTATGTGGGTGGAAGCAATATCAGACCTTTCCGTGATGGTTGGATTATTCCCTTATGCTGATGCATCAAGTTATATGGAAGATGCTTTTCGGCTTTTACATGGGCAGGAATTAAGTGGATTTTCCTCCCGACGTCCCTTGTCTCCCGGATTTTGGTCGGTTCTTCTCTTTTTATGTGACGGAAATTTCAAGTTTGCATTAGCGGCAATGGTGTTCATCACTGCCCTGTCTATGGTTTTGCCTGTACGGGAAGTGGTTAAAACACATGGTTGGTTGGCGGGATATGTGATGTTCTTATCGTTATTCCTGTTCTATCGACGTATTATAGGAACAACACTAGGCGAACATTTGGGACTGATGTTGGGATGTATTGGTTTTGCTTATATGTGGCGTTCAGTTCGTTTTGATCAGAAATCATTTGCTTTAGCCGGTGTTTTTATTCTCAGTTTAGCTTTAAATGCCCGTTCCGGTGCCTTCTTTATTCTTCCCGTATTGGCGATTTGGGCCGGATTTGCATGGCGAGATCAACTCCGATTCTCTATCAAGATGTTTGTTTATATGTGCCTTGCTCTTAGTTGCGGATTTGTCATGAATACAATTGTTTTACGCACAATAGGGCAATCTGGTGCAAATCAGGGCAATTTTTCTTATATATTGTATGGATTGGCACATGGTGGAGATTGGGCGCATGTTTACCAGGATATTCCGGAACTACAATCCATGTCTGAACAAGAGCGAAACAGCGCAATATATACCCTGGCACGGAAAGAGATTATAAAAAAACCGCTTCGCCTTGTGGTAGGTGTCTGTCGAACTTACCAGTATTTCTTCTTCTCAAGCGAAGGCTGTTTTTCGTTTGTGAACTTTGCTCTTCAGAAATCTTTGATTCAGTCTGACCTTCCGCCTTCGATGCAGAAAATCATCTCTACTCAAGGAGCTGCTGGTGTTCTAATGGAGGTATGTCGAAATCCATGGAAATACATCCATATTATGGCAACATTAATTATGTTTGGTTTTCTTTCAGTATTGTCTCTGCTAGGCCTTTACGCCTTACTTAAGTGCCGTACATCTGTGCACAATTTATTAATGTTCAGTGGATTGGGAATTCTCGCCTCAGTACCCTTTGCTCCCCCATGGCATGCGGATATGATGAGAGCATACGCTGTAACTATTCCAATGGCTGGTGCTTTCGCCGCCATCGGAGCAGCTGCCTTGCTGACAGTAATGAAAAGAGGATCTATTTCGACTTCTTCTACAACAGTCAAATTAACGGCACAAAACGTCGTCACTGAACCTGCATTGTTTGTTGTTATCCTTGTTTTGCTTGTCGGATTGGCTCCGATAAGCATTAAAACATTTCATCCTTTACTCGAGCAAGTTGATGTCCCGCAAGCATTGTGGAGGTTGAAGCTCGTTCCTGGTTCCATTGTATCGCTTGCTGAGGTCAGGACCAACTCCGCATGGGGTAGCACGGTTAAATTGTCTGATGTACACAACAATGTGGGTGTTTTCTCTTCAGTCTATCAGGAACAAAGTAATGTGTCTCAGATCTTAGCCTTTACTTCGGATCAAGTGTTGGCCATGGGTTATGAAACTCAAGCAAACACGGTACGTTACCTGGTAATTGATAGAGCTTACTTTCAGCGTTGCGGCACTGGTTCCTTCCTTGCAGATGCAGAACCAATCTTGCCCGATCTGCCATATGTACGGTGGTGGAAGATTCGCCCGGCAAGTAGGTAGTTTTATTCTGTAAAAGGTTAATGTGATTACCGTGTAAAGATGCTTAAGAAGTGTGTCGGTCGTCATAAATGCCTAACTGTTAAATAGTTTCTTGATAACTTAGATATGCAAAGACAGATGGAAAAGATTGATGCTATTATTCTTGCTGGAGGGTTAGGTACCAGGTTGAGGACAGTAATAACTGATCGTCCCAAAGTTCTTGTACCCATCAACAACCGACCATTTCTAGATATTATATTGAATACCTTGAGTCAGTGTAACCTCGTTGGCCACGTTATTCTGGCAATTGGTTATATGGCAGAGAAAATCATAGAAGAGTATCAACAAACGCAAAAATATCCCTATAAAATCAGCTTTTCAGTAGAGGAAAAGCTGATCGGAACTGGGGGCGGCATAAATAAGGCGTTATCTTTAACGACAACGGAAAAGGTTTTGGTGTTCAATGGAGACTCTTTTGTCGGTGTGAACCTTTATGAACTTCTCAAGTTCCATGATGATAATCATGCGGCCGCGACGATGACCGTAGTTGAGGTTGATGATACGAGCCGTTTTGGTCGCGTTATTATTGACAAAGATGGAAGAATAGTTTCTTTTCTAGAAAAAAACTCTGATGATGCAGCTGGATATATCAATGCAGGCGTTTATGTTTTTCAGAAAACGCTTTTTGACGATGTTGTTAAAGACATTCCTATATCTCTGGAGCGTGATTTAATGCCTTTATTTCTAAAGAAAGGAGTTTATGGATTTATCACAAAGGAGAATTTTATTGACGTAGGTACGCCTGAGTCTTATAGAGCAGCAAGCCGTCTATTTTTAACAAAATGATATAAGGATAAATGTATTCAACCTTTGTAAAGAACCCGCAACAAACCAGGGTTAAAATCACTGCCGGTGCTATTATTGAAAATGCTTTCGGTGGGTTGCTTCTTGAAAGGCGCACGGATAATGGTTTGTGGGGACTCCCCGGGGGGGCTGTGTTCCCTGGGGAAACATTGATAACAACGGCGTTACGGGAGATTCAGGAAGAAACAGGATTAATCGTGGGAATAAAGGGTTTCCTGGGCATTTATTCAGATCCGCAGGATGGTCGTATTGTTTGTTATCCTGACAATGGCGATTTGGTCCATATTATTGATGTGATTTTTATTGCATCAGTTGTCTCTGGTAATCTCAGAACAAGTAATGAGAGTTTTGACGTGAGGTTCTTTGGCCGCCATGAGCTGCCGGCAGATATTGTTCCGCCAGCCATCCGTCCTGTCCGAGATTATCTTAATGGCGAGCATGGCAAAATATGTTAATGATTTCAAGATGAGCCGAATGGATTTGCTGATAAAAATGAAAGAAAAAGCTGAATGGGTTTGGAAGGAAACCCTTTTTCTGCACGGCTTGGCGCCGGAAACGAGGTTGGCATCCTCTCTGTCTGATGTGGAAATATTGACTGTCCTTTTTTACAGTGGATTAATGCATTATAATCCGAAATTACCATTTTCTGATAAAAGAGATCGCCTTATCATCAGTAAAGGTCATGGTTCAATTTCCATGTATCCCATTCTTGCAGACGTTGGCTTTTTCGGGTTGGATGAGCTGGCTAAAATCAGCCAGAGTGATTCATTGCTGGGTGTAATTCCGGATACCTTGATCCCTGGTTATGAAACAATAAATGGTTCGTTGGGCCATGGTTTAGGCGTGGCTTGCGGGATGGCGCTTGCATTGAAAAGAAAAGGCATCGACCGAAGGGTGTTTGTCCTGTGCGGAGATGGAGAACTGAATTCCGGAGCGATGTGGGAAGCGATTATGTTGGCTTCGTTTCATTGTCTGGATAACCTTTTTGTTATTGTGGATAACAACAAAATGTCCATGTTGGGATACCAGAAAGATATCCTTGGTCTGGAACCGTTGGAAGAGAAATTTTCAGCGTTTAAATGGAATTCTGACGTCATCAATGGCCATAATATAGAAAAAATATATGAAACATTGAATGGATTGTTGAATCAACGGAATGGTCGTCCTTCTGTTATTATTGCTGATACCATTAAAGCCAGAGGCATCTTGCAGTGGGAGAATGATGAGCTGTGCCATATCAGGTCTCTCAAGGCAGAAGAAGTCAAAAGGTTGCTCAAGGAGAAGAAATGAGCAATGTTGCAATGAAAGCCATGAGGGATGCTTTGATAGAAGGCGTTTATCGAAGAATGCAGGATGATAGGCGGATTTTCTTTCTTTCGGCTGACATGGGCGCTCCAGTTCTTGATAAGCTGCGGGCAGACTTCAGGGATCGTTTTATCAATATTGGGATTGCCGAGCAAAATCTCATCAATGTAGCTACTGGCTTGGCCCTCGAGGGATTTGTCGTCTATGCCTATGCTATTGCGCCGTTTGTTCTGAGGGCTTATGAACAGATTCGAATAAATCTGGCTTTGTCGTCGCAAATACGCCAGCTCAATGTAAACATCGTGGGTACAGGGGCTGGCGTTAGCTATGATGTATCGGGGCCTACACATCACTGTCTTGAAGACCTATCGGTCATGAGAACGCTCCCGAACATTGTTGTATGTTCGCCTAGCGACAGCTGCTTGGCGCAATTGTTTGTCGACTATTCCATTCATACAAAGAAACCAAAATATATCCGGCTTGATGGTAAACCTTTACCTTTTATTTATAATGAATCAATGGCTCCTTCTTTTGAAAAGGGTTTCTACGAGCTGGTGAAAGGGGATAAAGCCTGCATTGTGTCGTCCGGATACATGACGCATATGGCCCTCGAAATAAGCAAGGAGATTGAGGATAAGTCCATAGGTGTTGTGGATATATTCACGATCAAGCCTATTGATGAAATGTCCCTGTTTGAGATTCTGAAAAGCTATAAAACTGTTATTACCCTGGAAGAAGGATTTATCGGGAAGGGAGGCTTGGATAGCCTCGTTCTTTGCCTCCTTAATGATCTGCAGGCAGATGTCCGTGTCAAACGTTTCGGCTTTAAGGATGAGTATTTGTTCAAGGTTGGTTCTCGGGACTTCCTTCACAACCAAAGCGGTTTTGACAAGAAATCAGTGCGAGATTGGATTTTGAACGAATGTTTATAACGGAGAGATCGATATGAAGATTTTAGTAACTGGTGGTGCAGGTTATTTGGGATCAATAATGGTGCCTATGCTTCTGGAGAAAGGCAATAAAGTCATTGTCGTTGATAATTTCTTGTACAATCAAACATCTCTTCTGGATTGTTGTAACCGAAAAGAACTGCAAATTATCAGGGGTGATGTTCGAAACCAAGCTCTTATGTCTGATGCAATGCGAGATATTGATGTAATTTTCCCTCTGGCTTGTCTTGTTGGAGCACCTTTGTGTGAAAAAATGCCCCTTGAGGCAAAATCGATAAATTATGACGCGATCAAGATGATTCTTGAGCTGCGCAGTAAATCGCAACTGATTATTTTTCCAACAACAAATAGCGGATATGGTGTTGGCCAGAAAGGTCTTCATTGTACGGAAGAAACGCCACTTAATCCAATATCGCTTTATGGAAAACTTAAAGTTCAGATTGAGAATGAACTATTGGCAAGTGGTAATGCAATAAGCCTTCGGTTGGCCACTGTTTTTGGTATCAGTCCTAGAATGCGTATTGATCTGCTTGTCAATGACTTTACATACAGGGCTCTCTATGATCGTTTTCTCGTGTTGTTTGAAGCTCGTTTCATGAGGAATTATATTCATGTACGAGATGTTGCAAGTGCATTTGTACATTGTCTTGAGAACTTTAGGACCATGAAGGATAATCCCTATAACGTGGGTTTAAGTTCTGCAAATCTGAGTAAGTGGCAACTTTGCGAAGAAATCAAAAAACAATTGCCGAATTTCTATTTCGTGGAGGCAGAGGTAGGGGAAGACCCCGATAAACGAGATTATATGGTCAGTAATGCAAAAATAGAGGGTACCGGCTTTAAAACCATGCAATCTATTCAGGATGGTATTGCAGAACTTATAAAGGGATACCAGGTTGTCAGGAGGAGCCAGTACAGCAATGTCTGATACAATGTACAAGAAAATCCTTGTTACTGGGTCATCCGCCGTTCTTGGTACAGCAATCAGATCCATAAGCAGCGAGTATCCGCAACATGAATTCATTTTTGTTACATCCGCCAATTGTGACCTCAGGGATATGCCTGAAACCCTTCAATATGTAAAAAAATGCAAACCTGATGCGATCATGCATTTAGCAGCAGTGAGTGGGGGTATTGGTCTTAGCATGAAACATCCGGCCACGATGCTTCGAGATAACATCCTTATGGCATTCAGCATTATGGAAGCAGCCAGAAGCTGCTGCGTAAAAAAGACTATCATGACGCTTACTGCAGGTATGTATCCGGCGAAGTCCCTCTTGCCCCTAAAGGAGGAATTCATTCATGATGGCTATCCTCACGAATCGAATTACGGTTCATCTTTTGCTAAAAGACTGATAGATCCGGCTATAAGAGCGTATCGGGAAGAATATGGCTTGAATGTGGTAGGGTTAATACCCGGCGGCATTTATGGCGAAAATGATAATTTTAATTATGAGGACGCAACAATGGTGCCTTCTCTCATCAGGCGCTTTTATGAGAGTAAGAATAACAACGAAAAGATTGTCATATGGGGCGATGGAACGCCTTTGCGTGAATACAGCTACTCAAAAGATCTTGCCAGGATCTTCATGTGGGCACTTGAGAATTATGGCGACGTGCAGGTTTTAAATATTGGTTCAACGGAGGAGAATTCGGTCAGGGATATAGCTTTCATGATTGCTGATATTATAAACATAGATAAAGCGCGGATTGTTTTTGATAAATCAAAACCACTTGGCATATTCAGGAAAAATACTGATAATTCCCGTTTTATTGCTTTATCCGGCTTTAAATATACACCTTTCCGGGAGGGTCTTGAGCAAACAATTCAATGGTTTGCTCGTACTTGCCAGGACCAACCCGATGCAATACGTTTTTACAGAAAATCGAATAGAGATTGATCAATGGAGAAAAAGTGAAATATAGAAAACTGGGGCAAACATGCCTAACTGTTTCCGAGCTTGGTTTCGGTACCTGGGGGATTGGTGGCAATGCGTATGGACAAGTTGATGATAATGAATCAAAGAAAGCCCTGAAAGCTGCATTTACCTCTGGAATTAATTTCTATGATACAGCTAATTTATATGGAAACGGTCATAGCGAAGAATTGCTTGGCGAGGTATTTGCCGGCAGACGTGATGAAGTCATCATTGCAACAAAAGGGGGAACGTTGCCACACACGACCTTTGACATGCCGCAGGATTTCTCTTCTCGTCATATCAAGGAAGCGCTGGTTGGAAGCCTGAAACGTTTAAAGACTGATTATATCGATCTGTATCTCCTTCATAGCCCTAAAATTGTAGATATCGAGAGGAATGCCGATCTTTTGAATACTCTTGAAGCATCGAAAAAAGAGGGAAAGATCCTTGCGTATGGTGTATCGGCCAGGACGCCTGACGATGCAATGAGGGCTATTGATAAGTTTGGCTTTAATGTTGTGGAAGTAAATTTCAACTTGATCGATCAAAGGGCTCTGGGGAATGGATTATTTGAGCGAGCACGAAAGGATAAACTGGGTCTGATTATACGAACGCCGCTTACATTTGGTTTTTTGACAGGTAAACTTCACGGTGATGAGACATTCGTGGGTACAGATCATAGGTCTAATTGGCCGAAAGATCAACTGAAACGATGGGGCCAAGCCCACCAGTTGTTCTCATTCCTTTATAAGGGTAAAAATCGGACACCAGCCCAGGCGGCTCTTCGATATTGCCTCGATTATGAGGCCGTTTCTACGGTTATTCCCGGCATGATTAATATCCATGAGGTTGACGAGAATGTCGCATCATCCGGCATGTCCTCTTTGACTGTCGAAGAAATAGATTTGATTAAACATATCTATAAAGAGAAAGAAGCAGAGTTTTATGACAGGAGCTTCCAAAAGGTTAAACCCAATGAAGCCAGTTGATTTTGCATTCGTCTGGAAAGAGGAACAGCAAGTGCTGGCTCGTCTGGCAGCAAATGTTCCCGAAAATGGTACTATCGTAGAAATCGGTACGGCTATGGGAGGAACTGCCTTGATCTTCCATCAGGCTTTGCGCAATAAAGGTATAAAAATATATACAGTGGACGCTCTTGATTGCGTAAGGGCAAAGGATAATCTGAAAGACACAGATGTATCTATCATGAATCTTTCATCGAGTGAATTTGCAGATGTATGGAAAAAGAATATTCGGAAATCAATAGATCTTCTTTATATAGATGGCGATCATAGCTTTTGCGGTGTTTTTGAAGATTTTAATGCGTGGTTTCCTTTTGTGGCAATTAAAGGGAACGTTGCCTTTCATGATTATGACCCCATTGAAAGAGGTTGTCTTGCTCATTTGGGTGTTAAAATCTGTTTGGATACTCTTGTTGCGCAGGGATTCCTTAGTAATGTTCTTCATGAATACAAGATTCTTTCAGGCACTAAAAATAACAACGACGCAACGAATCTCGATTGGAGGGGCTGTTTTCGCACGTTTATTGAAATGGCCGAAAGAATAAACAGTAAGCGCGATGTAATCTTCAAGACTTCTATAAAAGAGGGGGTGAAGACCCTTTTGACGCGTAGGTTGCAATTTGATAGCGTGGAAGCATGCTACTGTCTCGAGCATGTGCTGATGTATGACTTTGAATATCTTGATTTGCATACACGATCATTTTATGATTTTAGGAGATGGGTGGAAATGCTTGCTTTTCTTGATCACGCCCATGGACGTTCCTTATTTCCTGTGCGTTGCAAGGATATCTCAATGCCGGGAAACGCCTTTATGCTGTCACAAATGATTGCTCATGAGCAGTTGCGTATTTCTATTCTGTCTTCAATCCTCAAAACAATTGTAGAATGGGAGCCGTAAGAAAGTTTCACGCATGAAATTATTCTCGAAGTGGGGCTAAAAGCAGCATGCAAATATTCAAGACAATGTTATGAAATTAACAACGGAATCTTTTGCCAATTTATTCGGAACGAACATTGATGATTTAAGCCGGCATTGCGGGGATCTCATCCACAGTGCAGAATTCACCTATAATAAAATCCTTGGTGAAGAACGTGATCGGATCATGTTGCAGGTTCTTGAAAAAATCTTTGCTCCCAAGCTTGCCAGGGCGGGTGAAGAGAGGAGGCCCGATTGGGAGCAAGGATGGAAGGAGAATCTTGATGAATATTTAGCTTCAGGTTATAATTTAGAAAAGCTTATCCCTAAATATTTTAAGCAATATGTTCCTGCACGTTTGAACCTTGAGTACATCATGCCTTTATCGCCCAATTTTGTATTTGCCTATACCCATGTGTATAGGACGTGGATTTTCAAAAAATATTTAAGCGAGGTTGATCATATTTATGAATTTGGTTGTGGGCCTGCATATCATTTGGCTTACCTGGCTCAATTATTCCCGGACAAGGAACTCTTTGGACTTGATTGGGCTACATCATCACAAGAGATCATCAAGCATTTGGCAAAGCAATCAGGCTGGAGGATTAAAGGTGGACAGTTTGATTTCTTTAAACCAGATCCTGCGTTTTGCTTGAATAAGAATAGCGGCGTCCTGACATTTGGAGCGCTAGAACAGATCGGTGATAATCATGGCCCATTTCTGGAACATATTCTGAAGAATAGACCGTCTATTTGTGTCAATGTTGAATGCCTCCATGAGCTGTACAGTCCTGATAATCTCCTGTCTTATCTTGCGTTACAGTACCATCAAAAAAGAAATTATCTTTCAGGGTATCTTACAAAGTTGCAAGGGCTGGAAAAAGACAAGAGAATCAAAATAATAAGATATCATTACCACAAATTCGGCAACCTATATGATGATGCATTGTCATATGTAATATGGAAACCACTTTAAATGTTTGCCTTGACCATGATTCTTCATTCTTTGATTATTATATCTTAACAAGAAAATGACTGAAAAATCAGGAGTGTATTATGATTAAAGCGAATAAAACTAAGCTGGACGGGGTTCTGCTAATCCAGCTGGACTCGTTCGAAGACCATCGTGGTGAATATGTTGAAACATACAATGAAGCTGAATATCGGGCGGCGGGGATTGATATTGCTTTCAAACAGGACGATTATTCTATCTCCAAGAAAAACGTTTTGCGCGGCCTACACGGTGATTCGGAGACTTGGAAGCTCATTACATGCCCTTTTGGAAAACTATACCTAGTGGTTGTGAATTGCGTGGAATCATCCAAGGACTTTGGAAAATGGGATGCTTTTGTCCTTTCAGATAGAAACCATCGGCAAGTCTTGATACCGCCGAAATTTGGTAATGGGCATCTCGTTTTAAGCGACGAGGCTATGTTTGGTTACAAGCAGTCCTCATATTATAATCCCGGGACACAGTTCAGTTATAAATGGAACGACCCCATGTTTAATATCTGGTGGCCTGTTTCAAATCCTATACTTTCAAGAAGGGACGAGGCGGGAATGTATCTCTAATGACTATGATAAGGTGACATGAGTGGAATGAAAGTATCAATTATTGTTTTTGAAGTTAATGAAGTGGATGGTATGAGGGCTATGATGCCTCAAATCAAGCGAGAGTGGTATGATGAGCTAATAGTTGTGGACGGAGGATCAACCGACGGTACAATCGAATATGCAAAAGAAAAAGGCTACAGTATATTTATCCAGAAAGAAAGGGGGGTGGGTGCCGCTCTTAATGAGGCCGTGCGAAAAGTGAGCGGTGATATTGTTATTATTTATGCCCCTGACGGCAGTTTTGAAGTTGATCAAATACCCATTATTACGGAGAAAATCAGGGCTGGCTATGATGTTGTGAATGTATCACGCTATATGGGCGGCAATAAAAGTCACGATGACAACATTTTTACAGGTACTGCGAATTGGATATTTACTAAAATTGCCGGTTTGATGTTTCCTTTCCAGTTTACCGATTTCTTGTATACGTATCTTGGTTTCAGGCGAGAGGTTATTAGCGGTCTCAATATTGATAACAAGGAAAGAACCTGGGGGCAAATACTTCTCTTGAGAGCTGTTAAAAAGGGTTTAAAAATAATAGAGATACCGGGTACAGAGTACAAACGGATTGGCGGAGATGTGAAGGTTCCTAAAATCAGGGCAGGTTGGGCAATAGTAAAGACCCTTATGCAAGAGAAGTTCTCTTGAACGGCCTTATAATTATATTTTTGGGCATTACTGTTGCTATATCTTCAGGAGATATTGTTCAATGATTATTACTAGAACACCTTTTCGTATCTCTTTTTTTGGTGGCGGTACAGATTATCCGGCATGGTATAAAGAACATGGCGGTTCTGTTTTAAGCACCACAATCAATAAATACTGCTATATCAATTGCCGATACCTTCCTCCGTTTTTTGATATGAAATACCTTGTCCGCTACTCTGTTCGAGAGGAGACTAAAACTATTGTTGAAATAAAGCATCCCTCTGTCAGGGCGTGTCTGAATTATATCAATTTAGATAAAGGTATAGAAATGATTCATACGAGCGATCTGCCGGCTCGTTCGGGTATTGGATCGAGCTCCGCCTTCACTGTTGGCCTAATAAGCTCCCTGTATGCCCTAAAGGGCCAAATGACCTCAAAGAGGAAGCTTGCTCGTGATGCTATTCATGTTGAACAGAATATAATTAAAGAAAGCGTTGGATCACAAGATCAGGTTGCAGTTGCTTTCGGAGGTTTGAATAGAATTGATTTTGGAGGTGAGACAGACTTTTATGTTTCTCCCGTAACTATTGAAAATGGAAAATTAGATGCGTTTCAGGACCATCTAATGTTGTTCTTTACTGGATTTACGCGGAATGCTTCAGAAATTGCTTTAGAGCAGGTAAAGAAGTTGCCTGACAAGAAAATAGAATTAAAAACCATGCAGCAAATGGTTGATAATGCCATTGAAATATTGAATGGCAATATTGCCAATATAACTGATTTTGGAAAATTACTGCACGAATCATGGCTCCTTAAAAGAGGACTCACTAAACTGATTACAACAAATACAATTGATGACATCTATGAGGCCGCGCGCGAGGCAGGGTCCTTGGGAGGCAAGTTATTGGGGGCAGGAGGCGGAGGGTTTATGCTACTGTTTGTGCCGCCTGAGAAACAGCAACGAGTCAGAGAAAGATTAAAAAATATTCTGTATGTTCCTTTCCGTTTTGAAAACCTTGGCAGTCAGATTGTACTCTATTCTACGCAGGATTTTTCTTAACATAAATCAATCGTGGGCTTTTACCCCTGAGGGCTGTCGCAGCGTGCGTATACGAAGAACGATGTACTGCCGGATGCGTCTGATGTTTCAATTGACGTCCGAGTCAATCTTTCGCCATATCCCTTTGTTGTTATCAGGTAATAAGGTCTTGATCGGCGCCGAGAACGTTGTGCTGCCATATTGATCAAGCTCTGGCTTATTCATGACTAGAAAAACAAGCAGACCGGCTTGCTCGTTGTAACACATAACCAACGAATCTCCAGGAGAGAAGGACTCGATTTCTGCTGTTGTAGCAGGATAGCCTGATGAATGAATTGCAAGGTTCTTCCGTACTTCATTCAGGTCAACCCGTGTGCTCCACGAGGATTGGCTTTCCCCGTAGTTGAGTGTGATGATTGAGCCTCGGATAGTTTTTAACCGCTGGTATTGTGAAGTATAGTGATTGATGTCGCGTTCAGGCGCGAATAACTTTAACAGAATCGGGCTTAAGCACATTGCCAGGATTGCGAGTAGAACTGGGACGACTAAATAGTTTCCATCGTCAGGATATTTCGGTTGACAGTTGGGTTGGGACGTGTGTTCTTTTCTGAGAAAGGACATTATGCCGGCTATTCCAATGGCTGGGAATGCGATCATGAATGGAATTGTAGCCGCATAAACCCTCATCAGATCCGCGTCCCATGGAGGTGCAAAAGGCACAGATGCCAGAATGCCCAGACCGCTCAGGATCATGAGGTGGGCTCCTGATGTTCGCAGTCGAATTAGCAAAATTACTCCCGTCAGTGCCAGGAGAGAAAGAAATACAAAAGTAAGTAATGTTGTCAATATCTGGAGATAATGCCATTTGTCGTGCATTAGCACCTGAAATATCGAAGGCAGATCTCGGGTTGAAGCTAACTCTTTCAGTGAAGTCTTTGCATGCTTGTGCTGTGTTGGTCTATAGAGTGCAAAATTAACAAACGAATAGGGCCCGTTAGGAGAAATGAAAAAATCCCTGTACGCTCGCAGGATGCCAAAGATGAGGCTGGAAGGTTTGTCCTCTAAACGTTTCAAGACTAGAGAATAAATAGTTTTGTATTTCTCTGTAACAGTTGGAAGATCTCCAATCTCAGGATGTTGCTTGTAGACGAGAGTCCAATCTCCTCCATAAACTAGTCCATATGCGACATATGAAAAATTGCCTTGGTATGAACCGGGTTGACTAATGTTGCGAATAACTAGGTAATTCAAAGAAAATCCTCCAAGTATTGCAATCAAAACAAGCGTAAATGATTTGATTGAAAACCGAGTTGACTGTCGCCATGCGAATCCGGCCCAGACTGCTAATGAAGGCAAGATAAAGAACGCTCCTGCTCGGGTATTCAAGGCCAATGTCAGGATAAGAGTACCTGCCAGTAAGAGGGGCTTGCGATTAATCCAGACGGAACGCCAAATAAAAGCGAATCCTATGCATCCAAGCATTAATCCCAGATTTTCACTTAACGTGGTTCCGATAAAACGACGATAGAACAGAAATATGGCAAGAAACATCATGTATCCAGCGGTCCAGCCATGAGTCCTGACCAACTCACGCACAGGCAAGACAAGGCTAATCGCAGAAAGGAATAGCATGCTGGCTAGTGCGTACTTGAAGTTTCCATGGGTAAGAAAGAGAAGGATGGACCAGAGGCCTGAGGTGAGGGGACGCCTTGCGCTGACTCCATCAAGTTCATCACCGTGCAAAAGGCGCAAACCTCCTGCAAGGTATCCGTTGGCGTCGCTATAGGGGTAAAGCCCGACCATTATAGAATGATCGGATACTCCTTTTGCCCATATACCAGAGAGAATCATTCCGCAAAGAGATGTTGATAAGAACATTAATCCTGTTGTGGCAAGTCGAGGGGGAAGGCGCGCCAATATCAGAAAATAGCCGGCGAGAAAGATCGGAATGAATAGTGAGTCGTGTCTGAGGGTAAATCCGATCGCCGCAAAAGTACTAGACCAGAGCAATAAGATAAAAATCAAGAGGCAGGCAAATAATACGATGGCTGATGTCGGAGCATTCTTTCGAAAAAAATGTGGTGCACCTGCACCTGCTTGGCGTTCGGGAGATTCGATTGAATTCATATTTATTTCTCGGTTTGACCGATTAGTTTTCGCTGAAAATAAGATTGCAGAAAAGAAACGCACAAGGCAAATACAATAAACAAGGGTAAGGACGTTCTTCCATGAGTATAGATCCGGCTATTGAAAGTTTTCGTGATAAAGGGATTGTCCATTGGGATCAGGTTGCCCGCCAATATGAAAAGGGCCGGATAATGGGTTGGCATTATCACCGAAAACTTCAATCTATTTACTGTTTTAATATTCCTGCGGGATTGCGTGTCATAGAGCTGGGCTGTGGGGCTGGAGACCTTCTCGCCAGTGTAGCCCCCGAATTCGGAGTTGGAGTGGATTTTTCGCCTGAAATGGTCAGAGTCGCCAAAGCTCATCACCCCGGGTTGATTTTTGAAGAGGCGGATGTTATGGAGTATACATCGAAGGAACAGTTCGATGTTGTCATTTTATCAGACCTGGTAAATAATCTTTTTGATGTACAGCTTGTCCTTCAGAAAGCACATTCCCTCTGCAAGCCAAGGGGGCGGATTATAATAAACTTCTTCAGTCATCTCTGGGAAAAACCTTTAGAGTGGGCGCGGTCAATTGGTCTGGCAAATTTAACATCATCTCAAAACTGGCTTACTCCTGCTGATGTGAAGAATATGTTGTATCTGACGGGATGGGATACAATTCGTAAGTGGGAGGATTTTGTGTGTCCGTTCAATGTTCCGCTATTAGAGCCACTATGTAATCGGTTCCTTGCAAGGATTTGGCCGACAAAAGCTCTTTGTTTAACCAATTTTATTATTGCAAGGCCGCAACCGCTTCCATTGACAGATCCGCAGGCCCCAAGTGTTTCTGTAATAATACCTGCACGCAATGAGGCTGGTAATGTTGAAGACTTCTTTATTCGAACCCCGCGCATGGGGTCTCGTACAGAGCTGATTATTGTTGAAGGGCATTCTACTGATAACACGTATGAAATTATTGAGAAGAAAATCAAAGAGCATCCTGAATGGAATGCCAGTCTGTTCCGCCAAACAGGCAAGGGCAAAGCCGATGCCGTCCGGTTGGGATTCGAGAAAGCCAAATGTGATATCTTGATGATCCTTGATGCTGACCTTACCGTTGTTCCTGAAGACTTGCCCCGTTTCTATGCGGCACTGACGGAGGGACGTGGCGAATTTATTAATGGTGTACGATTAATCTATCCAATGGAAGGTCGTGCAATGAGATTCCTTAATCTGGTAGGCAATAAGTTTTTCAGTTTAGCTTTTTCCTGGCTACTGGATCAACCAATCAAGGATACCTTGTGCGGGACAAAGGTTCTGTATAAAAGCGACTATGAAAGTATAAAAAGGAATAGGAGTTATTTTGGCGACTTTGATCCATTTGGCGACTACGATCTTCTTTTCGGTGCTGCAAAGCTCGGCCTCAAGATTGTCGATATGCCAATTCGTTATCGTGATCGGAAATACGGCGATACCAATATCCATCGCTGGCGGCATGGCCTATTGCTGCTGAAAATGGTAATCTTTGCGGCTCGGCGCATCAAATTTGTATAACAATGAACTGCCACTTTCCGCGGTTTCTCCTGCACCCTTTCACTGCCAATATGGATGTGGACGACCCGCAAACTACCGAGCTCAGGCGAAGGATCATCCGTGGCAAGCCTTTCCTGTTTAAACTTTATAATGAGTGGTACGACACTATTAATGGTTGTCTGCCTCCTGGTCAAGGAAAGGTGCTTGAACTTGGTTCAGGAGCAGGTTTTATGAAAGATCGTATCCCGGAAATTATTACTTCTGATGTTGTTCCATATAGTGGTATAGATTATCTCCTTCCTGCTAGTGGAAGATTGCCTTTTGAAAATAACTCTCTGAGGGCAATAGTTATGGTAGACGTTCTTCATCATGTCTCGCAACCAAGACGTTTATTCGCTGAATCTACAAGAGTGATTGCTTCGGGTGGTGCGATGGTAATGATAGAACCATGGAATACTTTATGGTCCAGATTTGTTTATCAACGGTTTCATAACGAGCCTTTCTGCCCTGAAGCACAGGAATGGGAGTTTCCTGAACGGGGCCCTCTGTCTGGTGCTAATGGGGCTTTGCCCTGGATTTGTTTTGAGCGAGATCGGTGGATATTTCAACATGATTTCCCAATGTTAAGAATACAACGCATCGATCTGTTAATGCCTTTCTGCTACCTTTTATCTGGAGGTGTTTCGTTGAGATCTTTTGCTCCTGGTTGTGCCTATGGCCCATGCCGCATGTTTGAACGTGCTTTAGGCTGGCTGGGCAAGCAGATGGCCATGTTTGCATTGATCGTTTTGGAACATCAACAAGGCAAATCATAAGATATGGGAATGAACTTCAAAGGAAATTAATCTTTTATGACTGATAATCAGCGATTATTAGAAAACAATTCAGGTATGTTTGATCGGGAGATTGCCCATGGCCAACGCCTAGCCAATTCCAATCCTCAGAACCAGTGGGGGTGGGGGACACCTGCAGGCCAAAAGCGTGCTTTACGACGAGCACGATTAATCGTTCAAGTTGCGAGACTAAACAAAGAGATGAATGTGCTCGAGGTGGGATGCGGAACGGGTTTCTTTTCGGAGCAGTTTGCAGCCTGTGGATGTAAACTTATTGCTGTTGATGTTTCTCCTGATTTGCTGGCTCTGGCTCGAAAACGGACTTTCCCTCTAAATAATGTTCGTTTCGAGCAGAAACCATTTGAGGAATGTGCAAATATCGGCCCCTTTGATGCCATTATTGGATCTTCTGTTTTGCACCATCTGACTATGCCCCTGACATGGAAGATTATTCATGACCTTCTAAAACCAGGCAGTTATATGGTCTTTGCAGAACCAAACTATATGAATCCGCAGGTCTGGTTGGAGCGTAAATTCCGGAGATTATTTCCTTATGTATCTCATGATGAAACTGCTTTCTGGCGATGGGAAGTGTGTCGCGAATTAAAGCGCGCCGACTTTGAGGATATTTGTATTACTCCTTTTGATTGGTTGCATCCATCTACTCCAGAACTTCTAATCCCCTTGGTTTCAGGCTTGGGATATTTGGTTGAACATGTTCCAGGAATTAGGGAATTCAGTGGCTCGCTTCTAATCTCAGCCAGAAAGCCGATCCAAATTGTTCAATCTGTTTCGCCTTAGGGAATGCATATTTGTGAATCTGAATTTATAAAAATGCAAGTGAAAGATATAATTAAAACCGAATTACACATGTGT
Organism: Lentisphaerae bacterium RIFOXYA12_FULL_48_11; assembly: GCA_001804885.1. Classification (GTDB taxonomy): domain Bacteria; phylum Verrucomicrobiota; class Kiritimatiellia; order UBA8416; family YA12-FULL-48-11; genus YA12-FULL-48-11. The sequence goes on along the minus strand of MHBM01000157.1, from coordinate 91,651 downwards.
GTAAGGGGTGTGAGCCCCGTCTTTTTGCTTTCATGGCTTGGTGTTCTCTGTGTGGGTTTGTTGACTCGGGAACCAATGATAGGTGATGAGGTTACTCACTACTATCTGGCTGTTGCGCAATCGCGTGACCTGTCGAACCTCACCATGACGGCGGAAATACCAAAACAGGATGGGTTCATGGATGTAAGGACTTATCCTCATGTTATTTTGTGGCATTATCTTGCGGCTATTGTTCTTCGGTTATCTGGGGGCAGTTTTGTGGCTGTCCAGATCCTACAGTCATTGTTCTGGCTTCAAATGTTGATCTATTCATGGCTGCTTTTCAGGTCAGAGAATAGTGAAGAATCAGGAGTTCTAGTGTACGTAACGATTCTTGCATCGTTACCTGCGTGTCTTATTTTTGGTGTGACCTTTTATCAGGATGTTCCGGCGATTGCCCAAATGATGGCA
>MHBM01000157.1:14586-91195 GCA_001804885.1 Lentisphaerae bacterium RIFOXYA12_FULL_48_11 | reverse complement strand
TATTACCTGAGACAACGCAGGTTGGCATGGTCCGTAGTCTTCCTTTTGCTTGCTCTTAGTATCAAAGAGACGATGTTCGTGATGATACCGGCCTATTTCGGGGTAATGCTGTTTGTTTACCCATGGCGAGAATTTCGGAGGAAGGTCCTTGTCCTTGTTGGATCGGTTGGTTTCCTGTTCTTGATATTTTTTGTAGGAACCACGTGTTTATTTAACAGCCTTCACCAGGAATACTATCCTTACAAGACGATCCGTTCGGCAATACAAAAGCTAGGCATCGACGTAAGGGCAATAGAAGATAGATTGATCGGCCATGAAAAAGCAGAAGAGAGAAAGGCAAGAGAAAAAAAGGCAGTAGAAGCTAGATTGGTTCTCCTTAAAAGGGATAACCCGGAAATATTATTGTCTGATATTCTAACAAAGCAGACTAGGCAACAGATTGCAAACAATCCTGGAGATGTGAGGAGTCCGGTCAATTTGTTAATATATGGAGGTGCTCTGTTCTGGGTTGTTCTTTGCATCGGGACGGTGATGTTATTCAGGGGTGCTTCGGATGGAGGCAGACAGAAGAAATGGAACTTCATCTGGATGGGATGCGGCTTGTGGTATGTTGTTGTGACAGCTTTGATTGTGCGGTCGGCTCCGGATGCAAGGTTCTTTCTTCCTGGTGTTCCTTTAGTTCTGATTGGAATGGCGGGGCCGGTTTCATGGTTGCCTGGAAGACGTGTATGGCTTCCAGTGTTGATGTTCCTGGCGTTGATGCAAACCGCTGTTGTTCTAGGAAAAACGTATCAACTCAGGCATGTAAAGTCAGGGGTTATTGGCGCTATTGAGTTTCTTAGACAGAATCCTCCAATACCTAACAAAGTTTTCATGTATCCAGAGGGGAGCTATCGCTTGTTTCCATGTTCTCACGAGTGGTATATGGGTATTAATCGACTGCGCGATTTTTGGAGAGGGAACAATGATGAACGTATACAAACGCTTCAGAAAAATAAAGTTGGAGCAATCGTCATAAAGAAGTGGCTTGTGGCTCCGATAGACAAGAACATGAACAATCTGGGCATTTATCCGGACTTTTTCGTGAAACAGATTGCAGAAGATCAACGATTTGTCAGGACCTATGAAAATCAGGAAATTATGATTTATAGCGTACCGCCACTACAACAGGCAGAGACAAATAACTGTTTTAATGTAAAATAACTATTAAGATCTCGCTGGATTAAGGATGGTTGGATGGTTTCAGGAATTTCTAATTCTTTGCGTCCGTTAAGAATATGTATGCTCATAGCCTCCTATGCGCCAGATCCGGAGGGCGGAGCGGAAAAACAATGCCGCCGACTTTCACAAGCGCTGATAGAACGCGGATACATTGTTGAGGTAATCACGTTCCGCCATTCATGGCGCAGACCACAGGTGGTGGGTGAGAATAAAGAACCGATTATACACAGGATTGGCCTTCTTAGCTGCTTTGCCGTAGCGTTCCGCCGCGTGCTTGAATCATATGTGATGAAGGTTGTCTCGTTACGCCATCCATCTGCGATGGGCTCTGCAGACCGACGGGCGCGTGCACTTGCATTCTGGCTCGTTCTGCCTATCGTCTGGTTTGCACGATTTGTTTTTCTAATAGAACTTGTCCAGTTGATCAGAAAACAGCAGCAACCATTTGATTTGATTCATGTCCATGAATCAGGCTGGTTGGCGGGCGTAGCTGTTGTACTTGGTGCGCGTTTACATATTCCAGTAATTTGCAAGGAAGCGACGGCGCCAGCACTTGGACCAATAGGCTACGATACACCATTCCGACGCGTATGGGATCGGCAACGGCGATTGGCTGATGCCTGGCTAGCACAATCACCTGCGATTCGGGATGAACTGAACGAATTAGGAATAATGCCAGGTCGCATTCATCTTCTCAGTAATGGTGTCGTGCTACCTTTCGAGACGGCCAAACCCGAGTTTTCTCGAGAAGTTCTCTATGTAGGAAACTTGACACAGGGCACTGTCTGGAAAGCATTTGATGTACTTTTTGACGCTTGGATTCGTGTTGCGCAAGCCCGTCCCGGCGTACGGTTAACAGTAGTTGGTGGAGGTGATCCTGAACCTTGGATCAGAACACTCAAACACAGTGGTGCTGAATCCAGTGTTAATTTCACCGGCCGCTTGGACGACCTTTCGCAGATATACAGCAGTGCAGGTATTTTTGTGCTTCCTTCCCGTATTGAGGGCATGTCTAACGCCCTGCTGGAGGCAATGAGCTGGGGTTTGCCCTGCGTGGTGTCAGATATTCCGGGAAATGTTGCCGTGGTCAATAATGAATCAACTGGTTTGGTTGTTCCCGTCGGCGATGCAGCTGCATTTGCTGCGGCAATCATACGACTGTTGGATAATCCGGCTTTACGTGATTCAATGGGTTCCTGCGCCCGCAAAAAAATCGCGTTGGAGTTTGATATTCAACATGTAACGAATCGTCTCACGGAGATATATCAAGCAGCGCTTGGTCAACCTGGCAGTGTTGTGAAATAGAATCGTCTCGCTGTGACAAACGATTGGTTGCAAGGAGGTTACCTGCAATGATTGAATCTAGAGCTGAATATTTGCAATATCTGGAAGCTGACAGAATAGCCCTGGGAATTAAAACAGGGACCTTTAAAACAAAATTCGCGGAATTGATTTACCCGAATCCTGTTTGGAACTTTCAAAAGGCGTTGCGGAAATTAGAATATTACTGCAATTGCAGATCGGATATTATTTCGAGGCTGTATTATTATTATCTGGAATATAAGTTCAGAAAATTATCAATCAGACTTGGCTTTACAATACCTAGGAATGTGTTCGGTCCGGGATTGGCTATAGTGCATTATGGTACTATAGTTGTTAATGACAGGGCTCGAATAGGTAAGAACTGCAGAATCCATGCTTGCACAAATATCGGAGCTTCCCGCGGCAAACCTGAGGCTCCTCAAATAGGCGATAATGTATACATAGGTCCGGGAGTCTGCATTTTTGGAGATATAAAGATAGGCAGTGGAATCGCTATAGGGGCTAATTCTACGGTAAACAAATCCTTTGAAGAAGATAACATCATGATAGCAGGCTCACCTGCCACGAAAATCAAGGAAATAGATATCTCAAATATCATTAAGCACTTGTCAGGGCAAGATAGAAATGGACAGTGATGAGGCTGTTATTCTATACGGATGTTGAAGTATTCGGCGGCCACGAGGTTGCTGTACTTGATACTATTGAGGGATCGGCCATGGTGCCAGGTGTAAGCATTGGTGTCGCTTATTGTAAGCGAAACAAATTACTTGCGGGCAATCTTCAAGCGCGGTTCAGGGCATCCAGGATGGTCGAAATGCTTCCACATGATTACGTACATGAAAAAGGCGACTTAATCCGTGCTTTTGTACCTTGCGATAAACGACGAGCCATTACCGGTTTCATCAGCAAGTGGCGACCTGACGTGGTTATCGTATGTCAGGGACATATAGGGGTATCCATATGCGGACTTGCTGCTGCGGTTAGAACAATTGCCCATGTAATCAGTTATATACCCATGGCGCACACTTTGCGTGAGATGACAGGTAAACGGAATTTGACTGTACATATTGTCGATGCTCTTCTTTCTCGTGCCTACAAATGGCCCGAGAGTTATGTGACAAGTAATGACTGTGCTGCTGATCAATTGAAGCGCAATCATGGAGTGGGAGGCGATCGTATTCATGTCATAGAATATGGGCCTGACCTTGCGCAGCTCAAACAAGTTTCGCGTTCTGCGGCAAGAGCTGAGCTAGGTCTTGGCGAAGAATATCTTGTAGGCATGATCAGTAGAATCGAATTTAGACAGAAAGGTCATGACATTGTTCTTGATGCAATCAAGCGTCATGGTGGATTGCCGGGGAATGCCCGATTACTGATAGTGGGGGATGGGCCGGATGCGCAACGTATGAAATGGTATATAGAAAAGAATCGGTTGGATGGCTTTGTCAAAGTCATGCCCTATTGTAGTGACATATCGGCGCTTTGCTGTGCGCTTGATGTGCTGCTAATGCCTTCCCGATACGAGGGCGTGCCGATTGTCATGTTGCAGGCGATGTATTTCGGAATACCGGTAATGGCTGCTGATGTCGATGGGATCAAGAGCCTATTGCCAGAGGAATGGCGATTTGCACCAGGATTTGGTGATTACTTTATGAAGGCTTTGGAACGTGTCCGTAATGGAGTCAAGCCTGAGTTGTTGGAACGCAATAAACAATATATTATCAGAACATTGAATGCTGCCCGCTATAAGGAAAGGGTTCGGGAGTTTGTGTTCAGAATTTCAGGAATCACCGAATAACAGTTCCTGTTTCAATAGAACGCGGCGGTGTACATTTGTATCATGATGTAAACGTTGCATGGATGATGCAAATGGATGGAACAAGGATGGAGCCGTAAAATGAAAATTATAGTAATGGGTGGGGATGGGTTTATAGGATCTCATATTGTGGACAGGCTTGTTGAATCAGGACATAGCGTTACGGTGTTTGACCGCTGTCCATACAAGGTCACTAGGAATCTGGAACACCACAGGGGAACGGTAAAGATAATCTCCGGAGAGTTTGCGAATAGGGCTGAACTGGAGAATGCCCTGCGGGACAACGAGGTGGCGTATCATTGTGTCTGGACTTCCACGCCTATTACCAGTTGGAAGGATCCCGGTCTTGAGATAGATGAAAACATCAGGCTTTCTGTCCAGTTCATGGAAACAGCATCTGAGGTGGGAATTAAGAAGGTTGTCTTTCCCTCATCCGGTGGGACAGTGTATGGTCGTCAAGGGGAAACAACAGTAAAAGAATCTCAATTACCTAGACCATTTTGCCCGTATGGAATAGCAAAGCTAACCGTTGAACATTTTCTCAACTATTACCGTGAATCAAAGGGGCTTGCATCAGATGTATATCGTATTGGAAATGCATTCGGACCCCGACAACCAGTCTCATCGCCTCAGGGCGTAATCGCTGTATGGATGTCCAAAATAATTTCTAAAGAAAAGATAACAGTTTATGGTGACAACGAAACATTGAGAGATTATGTATATGTTAAGGATATAGCTCATCTCATGATGCATTCATTGACCGATCTTAAAGAATCGTCGACCATGAATATCGGGAGTGGCAGAGGTACGTCGGTTATGGAATTACTCAACATTTTCAAAAGGGTCATTAATGTTCCGTTTGAGTATGAAATACTACCCAGAAGACCTTCGGACAATGCGGCGATAGTTCTTGATAATAGGGCGATCTTAAATCATTTTCCGGATTTTTCATTTAGCACTATGGAAGATAAAGTAAAGGAAACGTGGCTGTCATTTTCTAAAAAACCGAGCCATATTTGTGCTGCTAGTTAAATTTGTTCAACAGTTAACCGGACAGCCATGCGCTGATGTCTGTCTTTTGGCGTAAATGAAGTCTGTTGTCTTAGTCCCTTATTGTCCTCTGCCTGCCGACACGGGCGGAAAACGTGAGATGTGGAAACATCTGGAGATTCTGAAGGAGCTTGGAGAGTGTAGAATTGTTTCCGCAGCCACGAAACCGGTTGGCACAGGATGGACGCCTGAATTCCGGGCGGAAATCGAAAGGCTGGGTTATACAGTAATATTACGTGAAGAATCCTGTGTCATGTCGGTAAGTCAGGTTCTGGGGATTGGTTATGCGGCGATCTGCAAGGCTCTTGGTCTTAATAGAGCTTTTGGCCACAGCAATCCTTATCACCGCTATGCATTCCCGGCTGAGTGGTGGAAGAAGTGTGCTGAAGGCGCTGATCTTGCTGTGATTAATTACAGTTACTGGTCCTGGTTGCCATGCACATGTCCGAAGGTTGTTGTTCTGCTGGACCTGTGGTCTGATTATATGTGGGAGGGCCCGGCGCGCGAAATCGAAGAACTTAGTAATGCAGATATTGTGGTTACCATATCGAAGGAGGAAGAAAGGAAGCTTAACGGGCGGGGTGTGCATAAAACATTCTGGAGTCCTCCTGTGGTAAAACAAGTAGATTTGCCTTTAAATGATTCTGTGGGCTGTCTGGGATCCGAAAATAGATTCAATATAGAGGGTTTGCGCTGGTTGGAAACCGCTTCACGGCATTTAAAGATTAAGATATATGGAAGTGTTTCTAAGCACGTGGTGGGAGTAAACTTTGAGAAAATGGGACAATATGGTGATACACTTCAGCCATACAAGGATTGTGGCATCATACTCCTGCCTACTTCAGAAGGTATGGGAGTACAGATAAAAACAATTGAGAGCTTGGCTTATGGAAGAGCTATTGTGGCCAGGAAGGGTGCAATGAGGGGCTTGCCTGAGGGGCAAGGGGCCTGGGTGGAGGTTGAGACACCAAATGAGATGATTGATGCGGCCATACACCTTGTGGAAGATAATGATGCAAGAGCTTGCCAAGCTCGGGCGGCACGAAATTATTACCACGCGCATTTGGATGCCGATCTATTGCGAGCCGAGTTGCGGGATAAGTTGTTGGTAACGGCCCGTACTGAACGTCAGGCCGTGGGCCACACATGAAATATCGATGGAAATGCGGGATGAACGATTCCAGCCTGATATTAACCTGCTGGTTGGTATGGATTGTTTTAGGACTTTTGCCTGCCCTGTTCTTCCTCAGGTTTTGTATGCAGATGGCGCTTATTTCTTTTTGGCGACATTAAGTTAAACGTATTCCCTAAATATCGGGAAGTATCTTAAGTTGAAAAAGCAGGAACTGTTTAAAATCTTTATTTTTGTTGGCTGGTTTGCTGTCAGCGTGGTTGCCATTATTGCCTTATTCCATTTATGGTTCACGCGTGAAAGGGCAATGTACTGGGGGCGTGATGTCGTCGCCGAGCAACAAGCCCTGTTTAAATATATTGGATTCCCTAAAACTATTCTGGAAGGCACATACAAGATTCAGGGCGTCTGGCCGGAAACTACACGTTATTCCATGTCCGGTGATCTAAATCTTCTTTCTTATCCGGTTTATCTTCTCCTTCCCCGTGTTCCGGCTGGAGATTCGGTTGCACGTCTTGTTCTTGGATCTAATACTACTTCTTTGAATGCTTCGTATTTAATAATTAATCCCGAAGCCCGTCCTGCATATAGAATTGCAATCAATAGCGTGAATAATTCTTTACAGAATAAACCCGCTATTCCGACCGGAAGTTCTTTTTATGGGGGATTGTTTTTGGCAGTTCTTTCAATTCTTGGAGTGACCTTGTTCCTCAGGGTGATTATTTTAAAGTATTTAGATATATCTTTTCCTGAAACATTTTCTATTGCTATTCTGGCGACCGGTATAGTTGTGGTTTTGTCCAAATATTCTCTGCATAGCATTAAGGGTGGCTTAATTCTTACAGGAGTTGTTTCCATCCTGGGGTGGATATCTTTGGTGTTTGGCAAGGAAAAGGATTCACGTTATCCGTGGAACCTGAAAGAGAATTATACTTCTTTGCTGGATCGAACCGGATTCTTCATTAGTGTTGCCTCGTTGACTGTTGTGTGCGGGATGTTGGTCTGGAGTTTTATGAAATCAATCATTGTGGGTCCTGATGTCTGGGATTGTTGGACCATCTGGGGTGCTAAAGCGAAAATGATGGCGCTGGGGGATGGATCAATTAGTGATGCGATTCTGATAAGCCAGAGGGATTATCCATTGCTCTGGCCAGCTCTTTGGGCATTTACCGGTGGATTGGCAGGCGGATGGGAAGATCACTGGAGTAAAGGGTGGGGGCCTATACTCATGTTGATCTGTGTCCTGGAGATAGCGGTAATTGTGACAAGAGAAACGAAACGGCGTGATTATGGCATGTTAGCCGGCGCGGTATTTATTTCTGTTCCTGCAGTTCCGCTAGTGGCCTCATGGGGTTATGCCGAGCCTGTGCTGTGGTGTATGATTACCTGTTCTTTTGGTATGTTGTTGCAATGGTATAATACGCGGAATTCTGCAAATCTTGTGCTGGCAGGAATTCTTGCTGCAGGTTCAGCCGTAACGAAGAACGAGGGCCTGGTTTTTGTGGGTCTTTCGCTGCTATGGATCAGTGTTAACAGCCGGATTAATGTTAAACACATGCTTTTCTTTATCCTGCCCGTAATAGTTATATACGCTCCATGGTTCGGCCTTTTGAGGGTCGTGTCCGGGGCGCAATATGATTCTATGCCGCCACTATTGTTGTCGGCAGATGAACTGATTAGCAAAGCCTCCCACCTCTGGCCTGCATTGAAAGTAGCGGTTAGCGTATGGAGCGATTTCAAGCAATGGACGTTTGTTCTTTGGGGTCTTTCTTTTGGGATGATAATATGCATTTTCAGGGGTGGCAAGTTTGTGCGATTAAACCTGATGATTCCATTGTTGATGATTGTTGCGTCCATGGTAACAATCGTATTGAGAAATGAAAATTTTGAATGGCAGGTTGGCGCGGCATGGAACCGGTTGACGATACAAGTTCTTCCTTTAATTATAATCGCAGTTTTTTGTGAATATGCTGGTCGGGGCATTGTGCCCTACGATCAGGCGCCTGAAACTAAACAGAGCAAATAGGTGTTTATTGGGTTAATATGAGTGTTGTTGCCGTATCACTGTTTCTTTTTCTGATATTCTGCGTTCTTGGAGTCTCTTTTAGTATTATTCTCAACCTGAAGGAAAGACTTGCAGGATGTTGTAGCCTGCAATGGATGTTTGTCTCAATCCTCGTTCTTGTGTTTGCTGTATTTCTGTTGCGGTCGCACGAAGATACATTTGCCGGTCTGGATAATTCAGGGTACAGGTTGATGGCAAGGGCTTTCCAGGCAGGGCGTTCGATTCACTCTGTTGATAAAGTTCTGCTGGATGTACCGTTTGAAATCAGGAATCGCGTGATGCTTCTTCAGGCGATGGATGAGCGAAATACCCGTGACAGGTCTTTCCTTGTTAAGTCGCTTTATACCGGTGAGACCGAGCCCTTTTTCTATCCCCTCCTGCCTCTGTGCGCGGCAGGGTTTGATGCGCTTGTTCCTGGAAATGCGCTTGATTACCTGGTGCCGGTAATCGGTCTTCTTTTTGCCGTAATATTTCTCCTGGTTGGTATGGCATATGGAGGTTGGCTGGGCGTTTTGTTTGCTGCAGCATTACTTGTGGGATCCCCTCTGCCCGCATGGTTGTTGCGAGGTTTCTACGTTGAATCAGTTGCTTCAGTGCTCCTCGCGCTTGCCCTGATCGACTGGTTGACCTGTCCTGGGGGCAGGCGGGTCTCACTGTTTGCCTACCTTGCGCTCGGGTTGGCTATAAGTTTTCACCCTGCGATGATCGTGATATCACTTCCTCTTCTAATGATGTTCGCTCTTAGCCGGGAAGAACGATTACGGGATGTTGTAATGGGTTTTTTGCTTTTCGGTGCAGGTTCCTCCGTAATGATAGGCATGTTAATGTATGCCTGTTCTCCTTATGGAAACTTGAGCTGGCCTACACTCCAGCACAATTTCACTGTCAGTGCATCACATCGGATCACTCTTGCATGTGCAGGAGGGATTGCGCTTGTGACCATTGTTGCAGTTCTGGCCAAGCCTGCCTGGTCGGGATGGTATAGAAGGTTATCTGAGAACGGAAAATATATTGTCACTTGCATTCCGCTGGTACTGAGCATCTTGCCGATACTGATCGCAGTAGTAGTGTGGTCCCAGAAAACATTTGTATGCGGCGGGCTTATTGAAGCTGGATCTGCCGTACGCTTCTGGTTGGGAAGTGTACTGGTTGGCGCCGGCTTGTACGTTTTCATTTCAAGGCAGAATGCCCGTGCGAGAATGGCTTTGACTGTGGCATTTCTTGCTGTTCCGGTCTTTACATATCTAAAAGGTGCCGAACAGATGGGGCTTTGGAGTCAACGCCGTATGTTGCCTGTATACCTTATTTTGATTACTGGAATCCTTCCCGCCACCGCTTCATGGCTCCAATCATTGCTTAAGAATATTCCAAGGCCTGCGAACCTGATGGCTGGAGCGGCAATCATCATTGTTTTGCTCCTGGCTGGAGGTTCCAATCCATGCAGGTGGCCGGCACCATACACTGTTAGATGCGATAGGGGTGCGTGGGATTGGGTCGAAAAAATAAGGGCCAAAATAGGAGATCGTCTGGTTTTCTTCGATTACTATCCTTACAGCGTGCCATTCGCTGTTACAGGGAAGACACGTGCACTTGGATTAAACGAGGGTGCGTATGGCAAAGTTGATGAAATAATGACCTGGCTGAGTGAGAAAGCTGAAAAAGAACAGGTTCTAATTGCATCGGCATTTGAGAACCCCGGTATGGAAGAGAATACAATGCTTGAGCCGTCGTTTGTGGAATCAATACAACTGGGTAAAGTTGTAAGCAAGGGTGCATTACCTGCAGAGAGGAAAGCGCATACTGTCAAAATCCAGGTATTGAATGTGCGTCCTGTGGGGACAAATGGACCATTACCTGTTTTGAATAAAGTTCTGGATAATGGGCCGTTGGCGTTGAGAGGTCCTTGGGGAAAAGGACGGCCGATAAAAGTTGATGGAAAAATGTTGCCGGCCAGATGGAGTAGGGAGGGGAGCGGAGTGATTGGCCCGGTTCCGTTGCCTGGACAAACTGTACAAATCAGCATGGAATGTGCAGCAGATCGAGATGATAAAGTTGTCGGGCAGGTTCTTCAGATAAAGCCGCCGTGGGGTACCGCGGCGTTGTCTTTGGCCGTGAGTAATGAATTTACCCGTGTATCCGGATACATTTTAAGACCGCTCGATCAGCCTGATGATGGGAAGCGAACCGGAATATACAGAATCCATGCGGAAAAACCTTATGATCCGGCTAAGGCTGGCATCAAAGGGTATGAAAACGATTTGGGTGCCAGGATTCATTTGATCAGGATTGAAGCGGTTAAAGCTAATAGTGTAGATCCCTCTGGTTAATTGAATTGTAACCGCGTTCCATGAACGCGGAAAGACTCCCACCTCGCGGAGGTGGGCTACAGAAAACGTAATAAGCTGGGTTTTGTGGTCGAGATTCAGCTCTATCTCCTTCCTTGTAACCTTTTTGTAAATCTGCTATTTTTCGAAATAATAATTAGAAGTGCATGAAGAATCGAAGGTCAGATACTGTAATTTTGATTCCTGCCTATAACGAGGAGGCAAGCATAGCCTCGCTTCTTGGTGAAATTCATAATTTTCTTCCAGGCGTTGATATTGTGGTGATAAATGATGGATCTGCAGACAGAACGGCTGATGTTGCCCGTGAGAATGGAGCAGAAGTCCTTGATTTGCCATGTAACCTTGGTGTTGGCGGGGCTGTACAGGCTGGTTTTCTCTATGCTTATGAGAATGGCTACGAGTATGCCATCCGATGTGATGGAGATGGTCAGCATTCTCCATCGGAAATGAAGAATCTGGTTGCAGCTATGAAAGCCGGTAACGTGGATCTTGTTCTTGGATCCAGATTTCTCGAAGAGGGTGGCTACAAAAGTACATGGATTCGTTATTGTGGTATTCATGGACTCGCGGCATTCCTGTCTTTTATCTGCAGACGGAAAGTTACTGATCCAACATCAGGTTTCCAGATTCTGAATCGACCTCTTCTGTATTTCTTCTCCCGTATGTATCCCATGGATTATCCTGAACCTGAGGCGTTGGCCCTGATGCGACGAGAGGGTTATGATTTCTGCGAAATTCCTGCGACATTCAGGGAGCGCACGGCGGGAAAGTCGACGATAGGTAAATGGGGTACATTATACTATGTATTGAAAGTGTTTCTGGCTTTGCTTGTAGACAGGGCCAGGCCGGTTGATGTGCGTTATTCGCGTGAAAACGTTGCAGGTAAAATATGATTGATCCTTTGGCAATGCGATATGCCGTTGGTTGGGAACACGCCGTGTTCCAGCGCGTATGTATTGGCCTTATTGGCTTTCTGATTCTGTTTTTTGCAGGCAGAGGTACATGGAAGAAGGATTGCAGTATTATTACCGGGATACTCTGGTTTCTTGCTGGGCTTGTTCTCGTTATATTTGCAAGTATTCCCCAGAAAGTCGTCGAGCTTGTTGTTTCGACAGAGTATCAGGTTCGTATCAGGGTTATAATGGGGTTTATCAGTCTGCTGGTTCTTTATGTCACATTTGAATCAATCAGGCGTACCCATTTGCAGGAGAAATATGCGCTGTTGTGGGTGGTTACAGGCCTGGTCATATTGATTTCTGTTCTTTTTCCTGATGCAGTGGCCTTGTTCAGGGCTGTTACCGGTATGGAATATGCCACAGCTATTGCTGCTGTATCATTCACTTTCCTGGTGATGGTTGCATTTCATTTTTCGATTGCAATGTCTGCGATGCAGTCAAAGCAGGCGAAGATTGCACAGCGTGTTGCCACTCTTGAGGCACGTCTGCTGCAGATGGAGAAAGCGCTGGATAAACAGCAAACAGAATCTGAAAGCAAGGGCGAAGTTTCTGGAAAAATCAGTAAATAGAGAGGGGAAGATAAAGTCATGAGAAGAAGGTCTGGTCTTGTAGCATTATTTGTGTCTGTCGTGCTGAGTTCAGGCTTTGATGTCTCAGTGAGGGCTCAATTGGCTGATAATGATTTTTACAATTCATATATCGCCAATAAACTCGAAATAGGAACCAGAATTACTCATGTTGTTTTGCTTGAGGACTCAAGGGGTGAGCCATATAACGGTTCGTTTGTAGGTTCGATCACCATGTTAAAAGAAGACCAGGATTATTTGCCAACTAAGTTCTATGTCCAGTACAAGTTTATGCCATGTTTAGGGATCGGATTGAGCTATGACCGTGTTGGCGCAGAAGCATGGGATCATGGCGGCACGGATGGTACAACGGTGCTCTCCGGTCCATTGTTATATCTTCTTGGGTGTTATCCCAATTCAACAAAGTTTACACCTTTCTGTGAATTGGGCGCTGCTTTTTACTCGGCTGATTTTGACGCAGCTTCAGGTTGGAGTATGCCGGGCAAGGATTTCGTTCTCGATAATACGCAGGGATTCTATCTTGCGCTTGGGTGTGACTGGCAGATTATGGAGCAGTTTTCCGTAAATGTATATGGACGATATGTTGATTCTGACGTTGACGGGGTTTATACGCATCCAGTTAACAGTGATGAAGATATCATCTTTACGATGAGTCATCTGGCGTTTGGCGTTGGTGCAAAATTCACTTTCTGACATAATGATCTGATTATGGAGAAAAGTGTAAATACAAGCCTGGCTATTGTTATTCCTGTCTACAACGAGGAGCAAGGGATTGGCGATACCCTTGAGGATCTTTCCGGGAATGACTTTCTTAAAGGCTCTGAAATTATTGTTGTAGATGATGGATCTAAGGATGCTACAGTTTCTGTTATAAGAAAATATCCTGTTACTCTTTTACGTCATTCTGTGAACAAGGGCTATGGGGCATCCCTTAAGACTGGCATACGACATGCCAGGGCAAAGAATATCATCATTATGGACGGTGATGGCCAGCACACTTCGGGGGCAATTGAAGAAATCGCCAGAAATCTATCTGATAATCCCATGGTCATAGGAGAACGGACTATTGATTCATTCCAGGTTGCCAACCGAAAGTTTGGAAAATGGATCATAAGGGTTGTCGGTGAATATCTTGTGGAACAGAGGTTGCCTGATTACAATTCCGGATTCAGGGGGTTTGACAGAAGAATAATGCGTTCGTTGTTGCATCTTATGCCTAACGGTTTCTCTTTTAGTACAACTTCTACCTTGGCCTTTCTTAAAGAGGGTTATTCTATCGGAACTGTTCCGATCAAAGTTAAGGCCAGGGTAGGCAGGGTAAGCAATGTTCGTCCGCTCAAAGACGGTATTAAAACGCTTATGTTGCTGATGCGTATTATAATGCTTTTTAATCCACTTAAGATATTTCTTCCTGCAAGTATTATTGCCGGTTTGTGTGGAGCGATTATAGCATTTTTTGATATGTGGATAGCGTCCCGTGTTTCAAATGGCGCCGTAACAATATTGGTAATGGCTATGTTCCTCTTTTTCTTTGGTCTGCTTGCCGATCAGATCTCCATGTTGAACCTCAGGGAGAGGGATGATGGCTCAGTCTAGCGGGTATCCTGAGCATCCGTGGACTGACGCGGATGTAGCCCGTCATTGGGACAGCGTTGCATCGATCTATGTGGATGCCAATTCCGGCGTTTCCGATACTCATGATCAGCGGTTTGTCTGGTCGATGCCGGAGTTGCAGCTCTTTCCCGGTTGCCGGGTTCTGAATATTTCTTCCCGTGATTGCGGAGCTCATTCGTTTCTGTTGAGGACATGTTCTTCCCTTAATGTTACACATGCTGAAATATCCAGCGGGCTGATCTCGGTGGCGCGGAAAATTCATCCGGACGCGCAGATTTGCAAGATTGAACAGTACGATAAACTTCCGTTTGATTCCGGTTCATTCGACAGGATTCTTACTTTGGAAACTCTGGAACATGCCGCATCACCTCTTGGGTTTCTGAAAGAACTTTACCGTGTCAGTGTTCCTGGTGGTCGAATGGTTCTCAGTTGTCCTCCAGCCAGCTGTGAATGGAGTTATCGATTTTATACAGCCGTATTTGGCGGGCATGGGGAAGGTCCGCATAGGTTCCCAAAATCCAGCGAAGTTAAATCTTGGCTGGCTGCGACAGGATGGAAATTGCTTAAACATGAGGGAACAATGCTGATCCCGTGCGGGCCAAGGTGTGTTCGACAATTGGGCGAGAAGGTCTTGAAATATTTTTCTTGTCCATGGCTCACTGAGCTGGGTATCCGGCAGTTTTTTGTCTGTGTCAGGCAATAACAATCAATCATGGACTCTGATCCAAGAAGAAGTGAAACGCTTTATCTTACGCTAGACATCGAATCCGACTATGGTCGGTCCGATTCTTATGAGATTCTCAGCCAGGCCGCTCCGTTTATTGATTGGTTGCATGCTGAAAATATACCTCTGACAGCTTTTGTTGTTGGTAAGCTCTTTCAGCAAGGCCATTCTATTATTGATACATTTCTTCGGGCAGGCATATCTCTCGGTGTGCATGGTTTCAGCCATTCTCCTGATACATTCGGCACAATGCATGCAAGTCATGCCGATGAAATACAAAAGGGAATGGAAGCTTTTGAAAAGCGAGTTGGTAGAAAACCGGATGGATACCGAGCTGCCCTCGGAATCGTCAGCCGTGATGATGTTCTTCTAATGGACAAACTTGGGTTCTGTTATGATGCGAGTATCTTTCCGATGCGCCGATCACATTGCTATGATTTTTCCGGACTGCCGAAATCGCCATTCCAATGGCAGGGGACGAATCTTGTTGAAATACCGCTTGGCATGTTGACTGCCACTTTGCCTGCTGGTATGACATTTATAAATCTGCTCGGTTCGGAGTTGAGTGCGTTTCTGGTTAAGCGGCAGGTGTCAAGTTTGTCCGGAGATGATAAGGCGTTCCATGTCACGGATTTGCATTTTCATAATCTTTTCCCGTATTATCCAGCAATGAATAGTCTTCCCTTTATTATGCGTCTTGTTTATCAGGCAGGTTCGATTATGGGAGGGCTTGTAACCTTGAGAAGGTATGTGGCTGTGTTACGCAGTAAAGGATTTGTTTTTGGTAATCTTGAGACCGATGCGCTGAGCTTGCGCAGGGAATCCCTGCCGGTGGTGGGGTTGGATTGTTTTAATCGCATGCTGTAATTAATTATTTAAAGTTCGCCATGCCGACAGTATGTGAAAGACTGCAGAATGATGTAATTGAGGCCGGAATTTGTACGGGTTGCGGTGCCTGTGTGGCGCTCGATCAATCCTGTAAGGCCGTTATGCGGGATACACCCTGGGGGCCATGTCCATCCTTTGAGACTCTGTCTTGCGATTTACCTGATCTCGCATGGGAAACCTGTCCTGGTAAAGGCTATGACTTCATAAAACTCTACAACACACATTATGGTCATCTGCCTGAGAACTGGTTGCTGGGTTGCTTTCAAAAGGTACGTACCGGTTATTCGTCAATTCCTGAAATCCGCCGCGGCGGGGCATCGGGTGGTGTAATAAGTCATACACTTGTTTACCTGCTGGAAAATAAACTCATCGATGCGGCAATAATTGTTCAACAGGGAACACCTGAACCATTATTGGCGCGCGCTAAGATTGTCCGCACCAGTCGAGAAATACTCGATGCTGCACAATCAATATACATTCCAGTATCCACGCTGGATATTTTTCGTGCTCTAACACCTGGTGAGCGCTATGCCATCACCTGCCTGCCGGATCAGGCAGCTGCCTTGCGCTTGCTTCAGCAAAACGATTATGAGCCGGCAAAACAGATCAAATATGTGTTTGGTCCCTATACAGGCACTGCACTTTATCCTGCTGCAATTGAATCTTACCTGCGTGGTTGTGGCGTAAAACCTGACGACAAGGTTGTTTCTCTCAAATGGCGTGCAGGCGAGTGGCCTGGTTATATGGAAATCAGGATGGCTTCAGGGAGAGTTCTCCAGTCAAAGAAAGTTTATTACAACTTTCTGATCCCCTTCTTCATAACCCGAAACAGTCTGCAGAATATGGACTTCACGAATGAATTCTGCGATCTGTCTGTGGGTGATGCCTGGTCACCACGATTTGAAAAGCTTGGAGGCGGATATTCTGTGATTACAACCCGCTCGGCCGAAATGGAATCAATCATCTCTGCCATGGAGAAAGCATCTCTGCTGGTGATGACAGAAGAGGATCCATTTAAAACATTGGAAATGCATGGCCACATGCTCGATTTTAAAAAGCGTGGAGGATACATTAGAAACCGTTGGCGACGGGCGTTCGGGAAGAAAGCGCCGCGCTATGGCGTTCGTCCCGTTCCATTGCCGGTATCGCGATATCTTGTGGAAGTGGTGATCTCATCGATATTCCTGGTTTGTGGAACCAGGCTGGCCAGGAAAATGCTAGAATGTCTGCCGGAGTCATTCATGGGCCCTATGTTTGACAAACTCAGATTGACTTGGAAGCGTTTTAGCAAGCCGGTTAAGCGCAAAGGGCTCGGAACGTTGCTGATGGAGCAGGAGTCTGTAAATGACTGACTTAGATAGAACTCCCATATCCCTCCCGTTTGTCGGCAAAATTGACAGGGCGCGTTTTGTCTCTCTCTTTAAATTTGCCGTATCCGGGCTTCCGTCGTTTCTGATCGCTATTCCTCTCAATATATTTCTGGTTGAGAAGGTTGCAATCGATAAGGGGGTTGCATACGCGCTGGTTATTACCTTTCAGGTCACTGTGAATTTCTTTGTCTGCCGTTATTTTGCATTCAATCGAAAAGATGCAAAATCGCTATGGGCTGAATTCGGCGCCTTTTTTTCGGGGATAATGATGTTCAGGGTTGCCGACTGGGGTCTCTACTATTTTATCGTTGAAGTCATCGGTTTTCAGAAATATGTTCTAGTTCAGTTAATTAATGTCTTCATATTCGCCATTCTCAAATTTCTTTTTTCAGAAATGCTTTTCCTGCGAAATTACCGTCCCATGTCGAAATAGCTAAATGCCGGATGTAATGTTCAGGTTCTCGAAAACAATTGATCAAGAAGCCTATCCTGCGTAACAATGTGGCAGGATCTGTCTGTTAGGGTTTTGTTAATAGGATCTATCAGTCTATGACAAGGCATAAAATATGTATGTTCCTGATAAAGCTGGTTATGGCCGGAGTTATCATGTTTACCACCTTTGAGGTTGCGCTGGCGCTAATGTGTCGCATGGGGCGCCTTGATATTTCGAAACCGTCATACAGGTTCGGTAATGTCAACTCGCGGTTCTGGATAGAAACGAATCCAGATTTCGGGGTTTGGCATGGACCAAATTCTTCGTATCGGCATATAACCCCATCATACGATGTTTTTTATAAAGCCAATTCATATGGTGCCAGGGATAAGGAACGATCAAAGGAAAGCAATGGGAAGAAGAGGGTCATAGTTGTTGGTGATTCTTTCACGGAAGGATACGGGGTTGAAGACGGGAAACGGTTTACCGATTTGCTCGAGAGTCGTTCGGGTATCGAACATTTAAATTTTGGAACGGCTGGTTCCTTCGGGCCGACACAGTATTATCTTCTATATAAGACTCTGGCCCGACAGTTTGAGCACGATGCCGTGATGGTTTGCATCCTGCCTTTTAATGATTTTCTTGATGATGATTACGAATATGGGAAGATTGCTTATTCAACCCATTACCGCCCATTCTTTACGGGCCAGTATCCTGATTATAAGTTGACTTACAGCATGAAAGACCCTCCCCGGGAAAGAAGCAAGTTCCTGGAGAGTTTTCTGCGTGAATTCACTTTTACGGGTAATTTTATTAAGCGTGTCAAGGGTTTAGCCAGGCATCATCAGGCGAGTATGAAAAAGGGATATGCCGGATACTATGATTATACAAAGGAGCAGTGGTTGCGTCTTAATTATGTATTGGGTCAGATCAGGCGAGAAGCGGCAGGAAAGGAAGTTATTGTTGTTACCATTCCGGCGATCAGTGATCTTGAACGTCTGCAGACCGACCCGGCGAGCACTCTCCCTGTTGATCTTGCATCGTTTTGCATTGCGGAAAACATGATTTACCTTGATCTGTTGCCCGGCATTCGTTCGGCTCCTGAAGGATATCGTGCTTGTTACTATAAGCTGGATCCTCACTGGAATGCTCTTGGAAGCCGGTTGGCCGCTGATTACATCCTCAAGAACGTGAAGTGGTATCAAAATACGACAGGATCTGCTCAGGGAACGAATTCTGTTACATCAGCCATTTCTATTTTGCCTCAAAAACCCTGATCTCGCCCATTGTCCAGTCTCTTTTCTCCGTCGGTTCTGTAATTTCCAGCTTTAGCCGTGTTGTTGTAACAGCTGGAAACCGCAGAGTATGAACTTCGTTCATATAAGATGGATGTCCATTGACGAATTCAAATATATCCAGTTTATGTGGAATATTCTCAAGGAGGGTCGTCCATTTAAATCCATCGTATGTTTCAAGTTTCATCCTTTTTGCCCTGTCGTGACGATACTGATTGTAATAAATCTTTACTTGTGAAACAGGGTGCGGTTCGGATAATTCTATTTCAACCCACATTCCCTTCTCTTGAAGCTTAAAGCTCTGCCAACGTTTCCCGTAGTTTCCATCGTTAAGAGCTTTGGCAGATTCCGTGTTATGACATGTGGTGATTGTCAGCTTCTCGGGTGGAACTTCTTTTCCGGCTGGTTCAAGTGGAAACTCAAAATCAGTATAAACTTTATAATGGCCGCATGTTTCCTTCCTGTACTTTGTGTGCATATCATTCAGCTCTGCTTCGAAGTCATTCGGTTTGAATCTGTAGGAGTCTGACAGCACAAAGGCCACATTTGTTGCTTGGTTTACAGTGTCACTGAAGGGAATGTTCCATCCTGGAAAACGTTCATTAAGAGGCTGGCAGCAGATGACCTTCTCGTCACTCTCGTAAGTTATGCGGTAAACATCGGTATAAGTGCCGTAACAACGGTTGATTCCTCGCTCTTCCAGATAGCTGAATACAGGTTTCAGATCATAACATTTAAGATAATCCGAGAATCCTGGCGTGTTCCAGCGCTGAACTATTTCTGCTGTTGCGGTCAGGTTCATGCCTGCAATCATGAGCGAGAGGATTCCTAATACCCAACGCGTGGCCTTACCCGACTGTTGGTAGGTATAAGCAATCAGGAAAGGGAAGCTTAATACAAACGGGATGAAATAACGATATGTGTGATGATGTGAGCGGCTGCTGGCTATAAACAGTACCAGGCACATCCATGCTATTCCTGCAAAAGCCATGCTGGCGTCAACACTCGGCCAGCGTTCCTGCCGCCATCTTGGTACGGCCTTTCTCGTGACTACTACTGTAAAAAAGATGAGAAGAAGGAGCAGGATAATACCTATGTAGAAATCAAAACCCTGAATCCACGGAACACGTTCCCTGTGATCCGGGAAGATTGTGGGTCCCCATCCAAAAGCTGAGGGTAATGTCTTTTCAAGAGTGGGTGAAATGATTTTCTTGAGTGCTTTGGTAAATGAGACATTCTGTAAGACGGTATCAAAAGCTCCATGATTCATGTACTTGGCCGCCAAATGCGGTGCGAAGCCAATGAGGCCTCCTATTCCGCATATTGGTGCAGATATCATGGCTGTCTGGCGGTTGTTTGCGACTGCGATCATGGCGCCGCCCATAACAAGTATTGGAAGGGCAAGCATTGTATCGCTGGCGGCCAACCCTCCGCAAATACCGCCCAGCAAAGCAAAAATCCATTTAAACCGTTTTACTTCAGCATGTTTCAGGGCCAGCCAGATAACCAGGCTGGCCAACATCATCAATGTGGGATAGCCGGGCAAGGCACAACCAACCTGCAGCATTAACAAATAACTCGAAGGAAAAAGTATAAGGATTACACCCGGCCATGTGTTGCGCCAAGGGCCCCATCTTTTCATTATCATAAGGGAAAGAATAATTGTAATGAAGCCCATCGCGAAATCCACGACCCTTGCGCCAAAAGCATTCCGAGGCAGATGATTGATGAATGGGGCCTGAATATAAGCTTCCAAGGGGAATACGTAAGGCGATCCCAGGATCAGTAATGGCAATTGCCCTCTCGCAATCTGTTTTGCCTGGAGCGAGATCTTGCACTCATCGTCAAATGCCGGAATGGCTTTTGCCCCTACCTCGAAAAAATATAATCTCAGGACAATGGCTGCCACACCCAGTATTATGGCAATAACCAATAAAAGTCTTTTCATAGTGTTTTTATAAGACTCTTGAGAATTTATTCCATTTTAAGATGGCAGGCAAAGTAATTATATAAATCGCTGATAAAATCAGCGGATCGATCGGGTTTTAATTATGCGGATCAGTTCGTTCCGGTCGCCGGAATCAAAAAGGTATCTCCAGGCAATCACGACCCAGCTGATAATTAAAATAACTGTTAACAGGGCTCGCCAGAGCAATGGTTCGCACAGGATAATTGCGCCCATCATTGCCAGTGAGATGATTCCGCAAAGCATCCACTTGATGCCATATTGAGTTATTACAGGGGCAAACTTACGGCAGAATACCAGCATAACTGCAAATTCCAGTATGGCTCTTATTGCCCATGACATTGCAGCGCCATTTATTCCGTATAGTTTTATCATGTGGGTGGCGAGAAGTACGAACAGCGGGAATTCGATCAGGTGGATATATGCAGGGATGTTTGGCTTCCCGATTCCCTGGAGAAACGAGAATGGAATATAAGTCAGGCAGTAAGCAAATATGCCGATAGTGAGCAATCTCATGACAGGGGTACTGTTGATTCTGAAATCATTGCCCAGCCATAGTTCAAAGCCTTCGGGAGTAAATGCCACCACGATCAGAATGACGGGCAGCAGAATTCCCATTAGCCAGCTCAGGCTCCGTGCGAACAAATCAGAGGTTTGATCCTGGCGTTGTCCAAAATGTTCTGCAAAAGTCGGGAAGAGAACGGAGACCCAGGCGCGCGGAAAGATCAGTAATTTCACCACAATTTCTGACGCTGTAGCATAATAAGTTACAACGCCAACGGTCAAAATGCTGCCGATGAGGAAACGGTCTATATGGACCATGAAAGGCATGAGAAGCGTTGAAACAGTGATCCACCCTCCTGTTGACATTAATGGTTTTACTTCTGCTGAATTCCATCGGAAACCGTGCCGCAATTCGGGAACCTCGTGCAGGCACATGATGAAATAACAGAACCATTCAATGATGCGGCCTGCAATTAGGATTAACACTACCGGAAAAAGGCTATTTGAGAATGGGAGTACCAGTAGCGGACCTATGAAAGTGAAGGAACCTAGCGGCACCCTGATTAAATTAATAAGTCCAAATTTCCGGCGTGCTTCGAGAATGCCAATCATGCCTGCCGTCATAACGACGACAGGCAGGCTGATAGCCACAACCTGAAATGATCGTAAAGTCTGCGCCTGCATTTCGACAGGGATCTTCAGGGCAGATGAGGTAAGCCAGGGTGATAGGATGGCGACGATAACTGCTGCAATTGCGCCCAGTAGGAACATTATCAGGCACGAGGTCCAAAATAGGCCGGGAAGTTCTTTCTCTCTACCCTGGCCGATTCGCTCGGCGGCTATCCTGGTTAGGGCACGACCGATTCCCATGTCGAAAATGGTGAAGTAGCCTACTAGCATCCATACCAGCGTCAGCAG
This sequence comes from Lentisphaerae bacterium RIFOXYA12_FULL_48_11, assembly GCA_001804885.1. Lineage (GTDB taxonomy): Bacteria > Verrucomicrobiota > Kiritimatiellia > UBA8416 > YA12-FULL-48-11 > YA12-FULL-48-11. Next base: position 68,988 of record MHBM01000157.1, on the reverse strand, counting down.
TCCAAATTGATCCTTGCCCAAGCCGCGGATCATTGGCGGAATGCAGAATATGGCGACGAGTACTGGTGCGCAGAACCCCATGATATTCCAGAAAGTGTTTCTGGCAATTCGTTTGCCTTCAGGAAGGGCGGGAGGGGTATTACTTTCCGTCATGTTGTGCGATTCCCTGTTGCTGAATCCAGACTCCTGAACAGTGCTAGATGTTTGTCAGCCACCGTGGCTATGCTAAAGCGCTGAATAACATTAGCGCGGGCTTTTTGTCCGAGCACATTGTAGCTGTCAGGACTATTCAGTGCATTCTTCATAATCTCCAGCCAGGCAGGTTCATCTTTCACCGGGATAAGTCGGCCATTGACATTGTTCTCGATGATATCACGGTTGCCGGTGATATCCGATACAAGGCAGGGGAGTCCGCATGACTGTGCCTCGAGAAGTGCAATAGACAGCGCTTCGCTCTCTGATGGAAATACAAAGAAGTCCACGGCCTGCAGATATTTGTTCATTTCCGTCTGGAATCCTGCAAAAGTCACGCTTTCCTGCAGTTCTTCCCGTGATGCGAAGTCACGTAATTCCTGCTCGCACGACAGGAATTGTTCGCCTCCTCCTCCAATCAGGACCAGGTGACAATCCTTGCGTTCACCTGCCAGCTTTTTCCAGACTCTTAGGAGCATTTCAAGCCCTTTACCCTTATTTAGTTTGCCGGAGTAAGCGAAAAGTTTCTTATCCAGTGGCAGGTTAAATTCTTTCCGGCGTTTTTTGCGTAAATCATTTTCCGCCGGTTCAAAACTTCCGGTATCAATCCCATTATAAATAAGATTATTTTTTGATGTGGGGATCCCTGCGTTGTTGAACTCATTCTGAATGTCCCGGGAAATGCTGATAAATCCAGCGGCTTTCATGAGGATCTTGTTTCGCCATTTAAGATACACTCGAATTAACGGTTTGAGGCTGGTCTTCCTTATCGCTGGATCCGGGCTGTTCCATATGAAATCGCCGGAAAACTCACCTCTGCTTTCAGATCGGAGTATGCAGGTTTTGCCAAGGCGCAAAGCTGCCATTGTGGCTGGTAGCCCTGCGGTTCGAAGACCACAGACATAAATAACGTCATATTCGTTTCGCCTCTGGAGCAATTCAAGGTATGTTGGAATGATCATCAGGTATTTTCCGAACTGGCGAAATCCTGATGGCGATAATCGTCTGATCGTCAGGCCGTCGGTGTTTTCTTCTCTTTTGAGGTCAGAGGTAATCCGGCGCGTCATTACAAAAACAGATGCACCGCGTTTCAGCCATTCCCTGCAGAGAAGAAGTGCGTGCGTTTCTCCGCCGCCAATCACTGGATGGAATGAATTGGTCAGGAGACAAATCCGCGGATATTTTGATTCTGGTCTCATTTGGAAGAATCATTCCTTTTGCTATTTTGCCAGGCCGTCATAAAACCCTGACGTCCGTTTCCGGGTAGACAGTAAATGAAGTCGTGTTTTAATCGCATCAGCCTGTACGGGTTGTTGCCATACATGACGGCACGAGATCCGAAAAGCCGGTCTGCAAACGCAGTTATAAATCCAGCTTCTTTCAGCAGCGATTCGGCAACCTTCCCGCTTATGGCGAATGGAAAACACATCTGGTTCACCTTGTGACCTGACAGCCGCGATGATAGAAATTCCCTGGCTTCAAATAATTCATCAAGGATGGATTTTCGACGCATTTCTTCCGTTTCGAATCTGCCGGATCCCTCCCAGGCAATCTTTTTGAGAACTTCAGTCCAGTCTGGCCGTTGGAAGAATGCCCTTCCGCCTTCACTTTTGACAAAATCCACACATCGATATCTTGTTTCTACTGGTTCAAAGAAACGGAAAGCATCTGACATTCTTGAGCGCTGTGCATAAAGGGGGCATCCAAGATCATTTACGGAAACATAGGTATAAGGCATCATATCATTCATGAGCGGCCGCAAATGAATGTGAGGGTTATATTCCGGTGTGACGAATCCTGTTATCAGGTTATCGCAGAATATGACTGAATGACTGAATGAATGGGCCTGAAGGTCTATTATACCGGATTCATGGATTGCCGTGAGTTCCGGCCATGAGGCGAAATTAGTATTCATTATATGTGAGGATTTCCACCCCTTGTCTGTCATTTTAGGGCGAACGATTTGGGCTTCAGGAACTCTGCCTGGACTGACATATGCAATTGCGGCGAAATTGTATTTTTTGAGCAATGGCAAGGCTACGGTCCAAAGGCTCAGCCAGGCATCATCAAATGTCAGTGCGATGCTCCTTTTTCCCGGATAGGCGCCGCCAACCACGAAGGCGCTGATAGTCTCGCTGGTAACAGTCTGGTAACCGTTTTCGGCCAGGTAAATCAGGTAAGGCTCGAGTGATTGCGGTGTAACATCGTGAAAGTGAAATACCGGAAGGATGTCATCTATTGATCCGCCAAACAGAAATCGAGGGTAACAACCGGATGCGAGGTCCAGTATGCCTCGCCACGGTGTCTTTCGTTCCTCAAATGGAATCTGGCATGCCATTACAATTTGCTCACAGTATTACTTAATCCGGGATTCCCGTCACGCTGATTTCTCTGTTCAACTTAACGATTCCACGGATGTTGTCAAGGGAGGAGCCTGAAGGATCAGGGCTGGGTAACAGTGAGTGTTCCTGCAAGAATCCGATGTCTTCGGCTGTCTTTTCTGGGGTACGTTCCCCCCGATATGCTCAAACGCTTGTGTGTGCGGGTGTTCCAGATGCCTGTCCACAGCTCGTAATTTCCGGCAGGGATATTGAATGTTTCGGTCAGGGTGGTGGCTGTGCCGGCATAAGCATTCGCAACGGCATCACGCAATGAGATGTCGAAGGCCGCAACCTGTTTGCCATTCTGGTCCAGAATATGGAAGAACAGGGTTGTGACATCGTAAGCGGAATAACTTGAACAAGTTGTTGAAATCATCGGCCGTACTGAAAATGATTTCCCGTTTTTAACAGAGGGCGAATATTCCAGGTTCTTCAGGGATATGGCTTTATCAAAGATGACGTTATGAAGTTCTGATTTGCATCCTTCCCATGCTGCCTTCGTTGGGTAACGTTGCATCCATTCTGGTGCTATGTTCGTCTCGCGCCATGTTTTCAGACTGTCTGTTATGGCTTTTATGTCCGGGCGAATTCGCCACGATTCAAGGTCAAGTTTCCCGCTTTTACATTGGATCTGTACCTGGCAGTAATAGGGGGCAAAGTTTTTTGAGAAGCGATAAGTTATCTGCTGTACCCCGGGTGTTATTGTTAGCTCTGTTGCCGGTTGTTTCAAGGAGCCGAAACCGTCAGTCAGGGCAAATGTTACTATTGATGTAGGGGCGAGGCCGCATATATCGCATTCGAGTTCATATGCCCCGCAGGACAGGAACATGCCTGTTTGCGGCAGATCTTTTTTGGTGGAATGGTGTTTAGTGGCGATGAAACGGATATTGCAATGGTTGGTTTCAATGTAGCGGCTTTGCTGCAGGCATTCTCTAAGTGTTTCTGTATCCTTATCCTGAGGGAGGATATCAGTATAATTGGTGGCGGTACCTCCGAATACCATAAAGGCGTTTTTCTCAGACTCGGAAGCTAAAACAGTCGCCACAAGGTTTCCGGTTTTTGTTTCAATATCGATTGGAACAATAAAAGATTCGCGATCTGAGTCATTGTCGGGGCAGTGGCGCCATTTGCGGGGTGTAAATGTCAGTATGCGCTGTTCGTTTGGTTCCAGGAACAGTTCCTGCATGTCATTGCCGATGTTTACAGTCGTTTGTACCGGCCAGGCGCTTGAACGCAGTCCGACCTTTATTTCTCTGGGTCTACTGTGCAGGACAAGGTGTTTGTTCCTGATTTCGTTGTTGTTTATAGTAAACATGCGATCATTGCGCGGGAATGTAGGTCCGTTCAGGAATATCCATTCATGATCAGCAGGGTATGGAATCGCAGGCACCGGCAGGCTCTGGAGTGAGTTCCATGTTTTGTTAAGCTGACATTTTACAGCATTCTCTCGATTCCGAAATGCAGAAACTCCGCCAGACTCAAGGTAGATGTTCTTAATGACCTGATTGGATGTGTTGGATGCATTTTGGGAGAAGCTGCCTGGCATTTCCCTGGCAAAGAGAATGTTGTCTTCGCGCTGCCAGAAGAAGTTCTCTGCCGTCATTCCGGCGCCAAGTTCGACAATCACAGCGATGCTGCATATTACCGAGAGAATATGTGACCACTTCGGTTTGTTTTGCCACAGCCATGTAATTGTCGAGACAGCTCCAAGGATGAGGGGAATCTGTATGTAGGAGAAGTGGAAAGGCTGAATGTTCGGTTTGCCTGTAAGTGATATTAATAAAGCTAAGAAGGGGAGGCTGTAAAGAGCTGCGGCAGCCCTGTTTTTCATGTCTCGTGACGGTTCGCTTGTGGATTTGTCGCAGTATTTCCAGATTGCAATAATCAATCCCATTGCTGCAAGTGTTACAACTGTCCATCCGAATGCCTGCAGAATCATTGGCGTGTTTTGTGTAAGTCCAAACCATGCTTTGATGTGAAAGGGTTTTGCGACAAAATCAGGGTCTACTTCGTAGTTTTTTATGAATGTAAAGTTATCAATCATATCTTTGCGTGTCTGGCGGAAGTTAATAAGGAATGCCGGAGTACTGATCAGAATGCCAGTGATACAGCCTGATGCTGCAGTAATGCCTTGAAGAAGAAATGTCTTAAAACGTTTCTCGCTGAACAGCTGCATTAATGCGTATACAGCTATTATAATTCCAAGCAGCATGCCGTTGTACTTGCAGCCAAATGCCAAGCCCGTGGTCATACCTCCCAGGAAAATATAACGTAATTTGTCTGTGTCAGCATAAAGACAGAGCATCAGGATTGTCAGGGTTCCAAACAGATCGACACCAATATCACCAGTTGCAAAATGTGAAACACAGACAGAAAGCGGGGCGATCGCCGTCAGCATTACGGCCAGCCAGCATGGCCCCGGCTTATCAAAGAGTTTCCTTGCTGTAATGAAGACCAGCCATAGGATTACCATGCCATAAAGAATGCGCAGACCGCGAGCCCAGTAATACATTTCAGGCATGGCGGGTATTGTGGGGTTTGTGCTTGTCCCGTACAGCGTGCGAAGAACGAGGTTCCGTAGCGGCAATACAGGTCTCAGAAGCCATTCGTCTACATGATTCAAGCCGTAAGGATATCCATCATAGAATAAACTTCCTGTATACCAGACATAATGACCCTGCAGATAATTATGCAGAGCCGTGACCTGCTTCATCTCGTCGGGATGGTAAAAGTAGGGGACGTCCAGACCGCGAAAGGTGCCGGAACATCGAAGATACAGCCCCAAAATGGCTGTAACCGCAAGTAGCACGAACCAGATCTTCTTAGTACCAGTGATTGCTGACATAACGCTTAAAATGAGTTCTATTAGCTGATGTAGGTATCACTTAATGGAATATGAGGCAAGTCTTCTGTCTTTTTGATGTTATGTGCCCGAATCCTGCAGATTTGACAAATTGTCTCTGATAGCGCATCTTAAAGGAAATGACGGAAGACAGGCAGATATTGGATATCCAGAAGAATCTTTTTGATGAAAGCAGGTCCTCTTTACGGAAATACCAGGATCTTGTGATAGGATCACGTAGTTTAATGGCTTTACTCAAGTATGAGTTTATAATTACTTTCTTTTCGGCGGTCCCCGGGGCTTTGGGTCTTGTTCTTCGCCGTCTGACATATCCATGGCTGCTGGGGCGAGTTGGTAGAAATGTTGTTTTTGGAGTGAATACCATTCTCCGACATCCCCATAAAATCTCTATGGGTGACAATGTGGTGGTCGATGACAATTGTCTCCTTGATGCCAAGGGTGATTCCAACCATGGAATCACAATCGGTTCGGGAGTATTTATAGGACGGAACAGTATTCTTCACTGCAAGAATGGTGACATAGTCCTTGGTGACCATGTGAATATCGGGTTCAATTGTGACATTACTTCCTCAAATTATGTGGAAATAGGAGAGAAGGTTCTGGTGGCGGCTTATTCTTACATTGTTGGCGGTGGACACGATTTCTCTCTCAGTGATGTCGCGATTATTGACCAGAAACGTGTGGCGAAGGGTATCAAAATAGAGGCAAATGCCTGGATTGGTGCGGGTGTAACCGTTTTGGATGGAGTCACCATAGGAACAGGCACAGTAGTCGGTGCTGGTGCGGTTGTTACATCTGATTTACCTTCCAACTCTATTGCGGTTGGAGCGCCTGCTAAAGTCACACGTTCCAGGTAGTTTCTCTGTTCAATCTATTCTCTGTCGTGTCTATCCCATGATTTCTGATCCGGTAAATGAACTCTTGTCTGTGCAGAAACAATCGGTTAGTTTGCTCAAATATTATGAATTCCAGACCGATAACTGTACTCCAGCTTTGCGAGCATTTTGGTAACGAGCAGAGCTCTTTTCATGGGGTTGCACGCTCTTTTGAGCTGTGGATCCCTGCCTTTGACAAGAATCGGTTCAGGGTTCTCTTGTGCAGCAGGGGTGGTACAATAAAAGCAGCAGAGGAAAGGTTCATCGCTGCTGGAATAACACCGCTATATCTTGGCTATGGTAAATTTGATCCACGTAACCTGTTAAAATTGATGCAGATCGTCTCGAGCGAAAAGGTTGACATTATTCATGCTCATGGCTACGGAGCCTGCTTATGGGGGCGCATCGCAGGTATGCTGATGGGGAAACCTGTTATTGTGCATGAACGGTGTAATTATCGGACTGTACCACTATTCATGCGGCCTATAGAATGGCTTCTAGGACCCAGCACGAGATATGCGTTTGCAGTTTCTGAGTCGACCAGAAAATTTACGGTTGAAAAACGTTATATCTCAAGTTTGATTGTCAAGGTTCTCTATAGCGGGATACCGCTTGACGGTGTTAAGAAGGCTCATTCTGAATGGATCATTTCGTTCCGGCGTGAGCAGGGGATCAAGCCGGGGAATAAGGTGCTGGGCATTGTGAGTCGGCTTGAAAGTCACAAGGGTCATATCGATGCGTTCAAAGCACTGCAGCTGGTTTTGAAAGAAATGCCGAACGTTTATCTTTGGGTTGTAGGTGATGGTAGATACCAGGATGTTCTTCGCCGGTGGGTGGTTGAGAATAATATGGAGAAGAATATTAAATTCCTGGGGTATCGGCCGGACGTTTTAAGTGTGATACAGTGTTTTGATGTTCAGCTCTTTCCCAGCCATCAGGAAGGCACTCCGAATACTCTTTATGAAGCCATGGCAATAGGAAATGTACCGGTTGCGTCGACGGCGGATGGACAAGGGGAGATCCTTGAGAATGGGAAAACAGCGCTTCTGTTTGAGCCCGGTGATCATGAGATGATGGCTGATTTAATTCTGCGTCTTTTCAAAGATGATAAACTCCTGGAGAATATCCGGAATAATGTGCTGGTGAGGATTAAAGATTTTGATATGCGGCGGACCATTGCAACGCTGGAAGCCACGTATGAGCAGATAATGGACGGCAGAAGTTAAGGAATGTATCAGTGAGAACTGGTGGTGGCTGGAAAAGAATATTTATTTCGCTGGCGGTAGCTCTGGCGGTTTGGGCTTTGTTTACATGGCCCCTTCCGCGTTATGCCGGACACGCAATTCCGTCTTCTGCTTATAATGTAGAGAGGGAGAACATGCGCATGATGATCCCTGGTGATCATCTGCAAATGCTTTATCAACTCTGGATAGCGTCTGATACGTTCAAGGGTAATACGCCGTGGTTCCATGACGTATATGAATTTAATACCGGCAATGACGAAGACCGTTATTTCCTGTCCACCTATTATCTTCCGTTCTCGCTCTTTTTCCTGGTGGGGTCCTGGTTTGGCGGTCAAGCTGGAGGGTACAATTTTGCGGCGTTTGTAACCTTGTGGCTTACCTATCTGTTTACGTGGCTTCTGATCCGGCGCTTTGTAAAGGATGATTGGCTCAGTGCCGTTACGGCTGTTTTAAGCATAATATTCCCATATCGATGGATCACCATGCTGGATGGCAGCCCAACGGGTCTTACATTGATGTGGACTCCGATAATATTCTGGGCGCTGGATGTCATGATTGCCGAGAAGAAAATCTGGGCTGGAGCTCTGGCCGGCATAGGGCTGTTTATGTCGGAATGGGGTGATGCCCATGTCTTTTTCTTTAATGTACTGTCTGCGCCGTTCTGGTGTGTTTTCTGCTATATTTTCCATTATCCGAAATGGCCGTCAAAAGTGGATTGTGTTGCCTTGTTGAAAGCTGCTGTATTTCTGCTCATATTCACTGGCGTGGTTGCGTTGCAGGTGGTGCGTGTCAAGCATGGACTCAAAGATGCTGTTATAGCCCAGAAGGGTAGAAGTATAGATGAAGTTTCCAACTGCTCGCTGTCTTTGTCTGGTGTGGTGAAATTCAATAATCCTTATGACAATCGGAAAATATATATGGGGGGGTATCTCCTTGTCCTCCTCGCAGCCGGATGGGTTGCGTATATACTTGTCCGTCGCAAGGATCTCAGATCCGAGCTGTGCGCCCCTCTACCTTTGTTTCTTATAAGTATTGGAATTGTTGGAATTATCATGCTGGCTACAGGCACGAAAAATCCGGCTGGCCCCAAAGCCTGGAAACTTCTGACGATACTTGTTCCGCCTTATAAAATGATTCGCCAAGCCGACAAAATATACTGCCTTATGCCGTTCTTTGTGGCTCTCGGCTGCGGACTGCTCTGGCGGTATATTCTGGAGCTGCTTCCTGAGGGTCGACGCCGGCTTGGAATGTTTGTTCTGCTTGTGCCGCTTCTTTTTGATTACAAGTATCGTATTGACGCAACCATTTGCGGGCTGGATCGTGAGCAGGGTGCATATCGTGCCGTAGCTGAGGATGCGCGCGAATCGGGAAATAAAAAGCCGCATATTGTAGTGCTTCCTCTTTGGCCGGGTGTTTCCCACTTTAATTCTGTGAATGAGTATTATATTTCCTTGTATCACATCCGCATGGTGAACGGATATGGAGGTACGGTAAAGAAGAGGTACTACGAGGAGATTTTTCTTCCGTTGGAAAGTATGAATGTCGGCGGCATCTATGACCGACAGCTCGATGAGTTGCTGAAGAGAGGCATAGGTTACTTGGTTTTGCATGAAGATGTGTTTCCTGAGAAGGTCAGCCCGTTTACTGTTGGTTACACGCTTCAACAGCTGCTTAATCATCCCAGGCTGGAGTGTATTGGCAAGGATGGTGCGGCATGGTCTTTTAAGATTTTGATTGCACCTTCTCCTGGCAGGGAAAAGAATGGCTTTATGGCATTTACTTTTCCTTCACGTCGGAGGGAGTTGGAACGCACCGTTCTTACAAATGCTGTTGTACAGACGGATGACCCTTCTGCTCTTGGTAAAGGGTATGTGAATATGAGTCCGGGTGGTCGTGTTCATGTTCCGGGCACTCTGGTGCCGCTGGAAGCGTCTCTTTCATGGCTTATTCGTGCTCGAGGGGAGGGGATTATCTCCGTGAATAACATTTTAACCTGTGTAACGAATAGCCCTGTGATGATTCCGGTTAAGTCAACGGAATGGACATGGCAGAAGGTTGGTATCCCATCAAAGAAGGAAAGTACGCCTGTGGATGCCGTGCTGTCGCTTGAGAGCGGAAACGTAGATGTGGATTCCGCTATTCTCGGCGCAGGTGAATGGAAGGGGGTTCAGCTGGGAGAAAGCTTAAGTCTGCCGGCTGTCTGCTTTTTCCATGCCGGTCATACTGAGCGAGATTTTTCAGGAGTGGTTTTCCGTAAAGTCTATGAGTCTGACGCAATTGTTTTTTATGGGCCGAAACTGCCGCTTGAAAAGGGTAAGTATTCCGCGGAAGTTGTTTTTGAGACGGCATCCCCAGCTGGGACGGTGCTCGGTCAGTTCAATGCGCGGTGGCGGGGTGACGAAGAGCAGGGCATGACTCCTGTTATAAGTGGTTCGAGGGCAGTCAGCGAATTCATTCAGAAGGGCAATGAACCTTATTTTCTCGCCTTCAGATTTATAAGGGAGGCAGATCTTAAGATAAGCAGGGTAGTTATCAGCCGCACAGAGTAGTCACTGGCTCTGTTTGCGGGCTGGCAACCATCCGCGATTTATCAGATCTTTTTCAAGATGTTCGGCAAGTACGGCATGACCTTTTTTGTTGGGATGCATGAAGTGAATGATGTAGTCGCTCGGGTATTTATCGCGTGGAATTAACACATGAGTATTACTGAAGGCCACCCCGATTTCTGTGCATATATTGCAAATGTCTTTTCCCATTGGTCCGAAAAACAGGACTTTGAAGTTTTCCTGTTCGCTCAGTTTCTTTAGTTCTTTTAATGCTGTTCTGACCCTGTCTATGTCTGAGCCGGCCGTAAGTTCGGGGAGAACTCTATCTTTTTCGAAATCACGCTGATCTGTTATTTTGAAGCCGGGAGCGACATTGCTGCGTTTTTTCTTTTCTGAATTACGCTTAAACAGCAGGCTGTAAAGAAAAGATTTATCACGGCGGCGATAATTTTCTTTTTCGAGCATGAAAAACGGCAGGCTGAAATCATTGTCGCACCAGCCAACTATGACTATGTCCGGCTTGTACTTCAGGCCCTTGCTACGCAAAATCTCGATTTCCAGCTGGGTGTTATAACCGGGAACTGCAAGGTTGAGCACCTCGTAGAGGTTGCCATCCTGGCGTTGGTTGAGGTTGGTTTCCAGTACGCTCAAGTAATCATCGTTCTGTTCAATGTTCCAGCCGAACATTCCGGAGTCACCTATGCCGACGATTCTTATGCTTCTATTGTTTCGTTTTATCGAATAGTCATGGTCTTCCCGCATTCCTTCAGTATTTGTCAATACGCGCCGGTGCCCGAATTTTCTGTCCAGATTTGGTTGTAACTCGTAAATGACTTTTGAATTCTCGCTGGGTTGGATTATCGCCGCAAGGGCATGTGTACTTTTGATAGGCATTGGTTTGCCGTCGTGCTTAAGAAGCTTGAACTTTTCCATTGAGATATTATTTTGCAGGGCGGAATAATAAATGCGAAGACTCAGTTCCCCTGCTACAAGAGAGATTGTCAGGCTTATTGTTGCCAGTAATACCTTGGCAGAAAAATAACCCCATTCTTTAGGGGAATTATAGATTCCATAGAAAAGGAGGTAAAATATGAAAAGAGCGCCGATACCACCGAGGAAATGATGAATAGGTTTCTCAGCATAAATAATGTATGCCCAAGCATCTCCATTGTAAATCATGCCAAGTACGAGAAGCAGGCATATCGTGCCAAGTGCCAGGAAGCCAAATGCTGTAAAGTGTAAAGCATAAGCAAATAAGCTTTTTATTCTCTGTTTTCCCTGTACGTTCATTTTATCCCATTGCCCGGCTTGTATGCATGTTTCTCATGCCAGGCGTGGAATCTGCGAATAATAGCGACTAGAGCAAGTACGATAGCGGCAAAAAAACAATCCTCAAGCAACATTTGCAGATAATTGGGGCTGGTTAGCTTGTCAGACCATGGAACACCTTGAAATATTGTGATTGGAGCATGGAAGCGCGTCGTTGTAATGGGCCAGAAGAGCATAACACCTCTTCCATATGTGGAAAAATCGACCAGGATATGCATATAGCTGGAGACAAGAAAAAACAAGAACCCACATCTTGCTGAGATTTCGGTGCAAGCCTTCAGTACTGCTGCTAGAAGTAATGATAATGGGATCCAGACCAGAAGGCTGTGTGTCAGGTTGTTGTGAAACTTCGCCATATTGCCGTGTGTCCAGGCGACTATAACATCCAAGTCTGGAAGAAGGGATAGGCAGGCAAACAGGATAGGCCATCCAATACGGGCCGGTACGCCAATAATGCTTTGTTTTGGCAGTTTGTGACGAACAATACTGTATATGGCATATCCTGCAGCAATATGTACTATTGGTGATGACATAATCGCCATTAGAATGAAATTTAGCCTACAGGGCAAGACTTGGCTCTTTTCAATTCCCGGTGATCTGGTATTTTCCCGGCATGGCTGATCAGAATGATATCCCAAGGGTAGATGTCAGTAACTGGCGGGTATGGTTCGCCGGTGGTTGGGCAATCGTCCTTGAATGCCTTTTGATTGTTATTCTTCTGCCCCAAGGGTCATCATTGGTTCATGTTGAGCATTTGTGGATGCTCGTTCCGCCAGTTATTTCATTCCTGGTCATCTTTCTGTGGTTGTTACACCGGACTGGTGCTGCTGGTGGAGATAAACAGGAGATGCCGGTCGAATACCGCCAGGTTATGGCCTGGTCCTTGTTGGCAGGGCTTGTTTTTTATCTTGTTTCCGGTTCCGTAAGCGATCCTTGGTTTTATTTTCTTCAGTGGATTTCCGGTCGCCAGCTTTATGGGCTGGGTTTGTTTCTTTTCTGTGCTTTAGCCGCACTATTGGTGCCTGTCCTTTCATGTTGCAGGTCGAAAATCAGTGCCTGGGTCATTGTGTTTGGAATACTTATCTGGACACAAATTACTGCTTTCAACCAGTTATGGCAGGCAACGGGAGGGCATGCGCTTTACGGCAATGATCATGCCAATTGTCTTTATCGTCTGTGGATTTATGCACAGACATTTCCGAGGCTAATATTTTACGATCCTTTGTGGAATGCAGGTGCGGAGACGCCTTCGCTTGTTTCCACTGGGATTATTCCCCTGGGTACGATTTTCCTGCCCCTGTGGAAACTGTTCCAGACAGATTTGATGTATACGCCCGTGCTGGCATGCTCATTTATTATAGTTGTTCCTTTCCTTGCTGGTTTGTCTGCGCGGCTCGTAGGCGGTGGCTGGTCTGCGGCGGGCTGTGCAGCGATTCTCGCCCTTGGCGTCAGCCAGTATTTCTTTCATTTGTTTTTTGTCGCCGGGAATGCCGGGGCATGTTTTGCATTGCCGTTTGTCATGCTGGCTGTTGCATGTCTTTATCGTGTTCTCTGGCTGGATTGTTTTGCAAATTCTACCGGAATAATGCTGGTGTTCGCGCTTGTAATGCTGCTTGCCTGGCCGCCTTCGGCCGTAATTGTGATCCTGCTTCCGCTGGTCGTTGTTTTCAGCGCGCAACAGTTGTCGTTGAGGCGGGTAAGCTTTCTGCTGTTATGTGTGGTCTCCATAATTGCAATTTGCCTGCCGTTTATAATGGGTGTTTTGGGCAGGATTGAGTCAATGGATTTTGTAATGCGCAGTGCAGGGGGAATGGAACTCGCAGGTTTACTTTCTGCCGGATTGGGTCGCTTATTGGAACAACTGAGGCAGGCGAATCCCTGCCTTATTTTCCTTGGCGTTATTGGTGTGTGGTTTCTTCCAAAAAAGGGAATGATGGCTGTATTTGGTGCCACCATGGCAGGGTTAGGTCTCCTTGCGGGATGTGGTGATCTCGGCAGTCAGTATCTTCAGTTGTCGCATGCATCTATACCCCTTTTCTTTGTCGCAGTAATACCGGCCTCCCTGTGGATGGAGAAATGGCTGGAAGATGTTGCCCCTCGAATGCTTCTGGTTCGGGCAATGGTGATTTCTATTCTGTTAATGTGTGCGATAAATATATCACTGATTTATGGAAATAAAGGACCGTCGAAATATACTCTAATGAATCCTGATGTTGATCAGGTTGCCGAATGGATGGGGAAATATACTTCTGATGGCAGTAGAATGCTATTTGTCGGCTCTGCCGTGCACCAGGATGGAGGTGTGTGCGTTAATCCGTTTCCAATGCTTGTTAGACGGGAGATGATGTTTTCTGATCAGTTTAATTATCCTGTTGAACCTGTGCAGGGTAATGAAAAGTCATTGTTTGATTATATCAATCTTTTTAATGTGAGCTTTGTTATTGCTTGCCATGATCAGTGGAAAACATTTCTTTTGCTGAATAATGAACATTACAAGGTAGTGAAATCATTCCCCGGGATACCCACGCGAACGATATTCAGGGTGAATAGGGATATGAATCAATTTGTTAAAGGCGGAGGAAAGGTCAAGGGCGGAATCAATGAATTGGCCGTCGTTCTTGATGATCCTCTGGAAGAGGCTGTCCTTCGATATGTCTGGCAGGACGGTCTGACTGCAAAAGAACCGGTGGAGATCTACCCATTTGATGCCGGGAAAGATGTCAAATTCATAGGTGTGAAACCTCACGGTAAATCGTCGTTCAGGATAAAGTACAAAAAGTTGCTGTAATCGTCACAACGTTAAAAAGTGTAGTGGATTAGAACAGGGTGTAAATGAACGGTGCCGATGACTGCCCCACGGTTATCAACAGCCCAAGCAGGAGCAGGGTGAGAACTACTGGTATGATCCACCACGCCTTGTGGTGCCACGCAAATCCGCCGAATTCCTTGAGCAGATTCCCTAAATGTCTTAAAAATCTCATCGTGCCATCTCCTGAGCAGTGATAAATTCGGGAATAAACTAGTAAAGAGAACATCCCTTTGCAACTAAACAATAATCATTTGGCGGCTCGTCATGCCACGTCGGCATTTTAACCAAGTGGCCGTTTAGCGCCTGGCGCTGACGAGGAAGACTGGCCATGAACGGCTCGCGGGTACGCTCGCCCTCCCTGGAGAAAGATCAGTGTTTGGTGTGATTTGGGAGGGCGAGCGTACCCGCGAGCCGTCTTTGGCTATGGTTAATGCCTTTGCAATTAGAACCTGTCTCAAAATTGGAAGTTTGCAGGGAGAAAGTACTGTTATTTCAATCTAACACGTAGTCCAGGCGCCAGTTTGCTTGCTCGGCCCATGGTGGCTGTTCTTTCTTGTTCAAGAGGAAAGAGCCGAGGACCAGGTAGTCCATTTCTGTACGCATGAAACAGCGATAGGCGTCTTCAGGTGAGCCTACGATAGGCTCACCACGAACGTTGAAAGAAGTGTTAATAATGATTCCGTAGCCTGTCCTGTCTTCGAAGGCCTTTATCAGATCGTAGTAGCGTGGATTGGTCGATCGATCTACGGTCTGTACTCGGGCGGAATAATCAACATGCGTGATTGCCGGAACATCGGATCGTGCCTGGTTTATCCGTTCCCGGATTGGAATCTTTGTCATGTTTTCCTGGCCGAGACACCGTTCTTTCCTGACGGGCGCGACTAAGAGCATGTAAGGCGATGGGGTATCGAGTTCGAAGAATTTGTCTACTTTTTCGACCAGGCAGGATGGCGCAAACGGCCGGAACGATTCGCGGTACTTGATCTTGAGATTCATGATTGACTGCATTTTGGTGGAGCGCGCATCGCCGACTATGGAGCGGTTTCCCAGTGCGCGCGGTCCAAATTCCATTCTGCCGTGAACAAGACCGATAACATTTTGTTCGTCTATAATTTTGGCTAAAGTTTTTGCCCATTCGTCGCCGACAAGATTTTTGGCCGGATACCCTTTGCTTTTCAGGTATGCTTCTATATCATCATCCTTAAATTCCGGGCCAAGGTAGGCGCCTTGCATGGAGTCATGCACGCCGTCGGCGTTCCGTTCACCCTTGTTGACCAGGTGCCATACGAGCATTGCTGCACCAAGTGCCCCGCCTGCGTCACCTGCCGCAGGCTGGATCCAGATGTTTTCAAAAGGTCCTTCGCGTAGCAATCTTCCGTTCGCCACACAATTTAGGGCAACGCCGCCAGCCATGCAGAGGTTCTTTTCGCCTGTTATAGTTTGGAGGTGTTTTGCCATCTTGAGGACTATTTCCTCTGTCACCACTTGTATCGAGCGGGCAATATCCATTTCACGCTGGGTGATCTCGCTCTCCGATTTCCGGGCCGGACCCCCGAATAGTTCGGCAAACTTGTCATTGGTCATTGTCAAACCGTCAAGGTACCCGAAGTATTTCATGTTCAGCGCCAATGAGCCGTCTTCCTTTACATCGATCAGATTCTTGTATATCAGGTCAACGTACCTGGGCTCGCCGTATGGGGCCAGGCCCATAAGCTTGTACTCGCCGGAATTAACTCTGAATCCAGTGAAATAAGTGAACGCGGAGTAGAGGAGTCCGAGCGAGTGTGGGAATCGGAGGTCGCTGATTATTTCCAGTTTGTTTCCGTCGCCACGGCCAAGTGTACTGGTTGCCCACTCACCGACACCATCTATCGTCAGGACTGCAGCGCTTTGAAATGGAGATGGATAAAAAGCGCTGGCCGCGTGTGATTCGTGATGTTCAGGGAAATAGATCTTTGGGGTGTCCATTCCGCACTGTTCCATGGCGATTTCTATTTCCATTGGAATCCAGAGCTTTTGTTTCAGCCATATGGGCAGGGCCATCATGAAAGAATTCAAACCCTTAGGGGCCACGCTGAAGTATGTTTCAAGAATTCGAGCGAACTTGGTTACGGGCTTGTCGTAGAAAGCTATGGCGTCCAGTTGTCCTTTTCCGATTCCGCCTTCTGCGAGGCAATACTTGATTGCGTTGATGGGGAATCGCTCATCGTGTTTCTTGCGGGAAAACCTTTCTTCCTGTGCTGCGGCGATGATCTTTCCATCGCGGATTAACGCGGCGGCGGAATCATGATAAAAAGCGCTTATGCCTAGAATATTCATCAATGCTGTTTTCCGTATCGTGCAATATCATTTACAGGAATACGTGGTACCCAGTATGTCTTTGCTGTAGACGAAAACTTCAGATTGAGCGGATCCTTGCCGGCAAGGCTTATGATAATCCGCCCCGGTACAAAACAGATGTAGAAAAACGGTACGAGCAGGATCCATGTCAGACTTGTTGCTACCCATTCACCCAGTTTCAATCCGAATTTCTCGATTGCCAGGAAGGCTGGTGGGATGAAAAGACCGCATATCAGAACTACTGTGGATATCCCGGTCACAATTGCTGCCATAACCGGTTTCTTGAATAGAAAATAGAACAGTGCTGCAATGATCAAAGCGATGGCAAATTGGGTAAATGCCCGTTTTGGTGCTGAATGTGGCATATTGGCGGGTAAGGTCGTTAGTATAGTTTCTTTACTACACGGCCATACCGATTCAGCCTTTTCATTATTATTTAAAGTGTCAGCCATATTCTCAAATCCGCAATTACATGGTGCAGAAATCTACCAGTCACAATATGCAAAAACCAGCAGTTTCTTGACGGTTGTTTAAAAGATCGAATTATTGGAGAAGCATGGGAATTTAAACAAGTTTACTCGCCTTCGCCAAAATGCCCGCGGCTTGCCGCGGGAAGCTTCACTGGAAAAAAAGTAATAATGAGCAGGTAATGGCGCGTTGTACTATTGATCGAGATTTTCATGCAAAGTGTTTGGCGGGTAAAACGGAATCTATACCATTCAGGAAGAAGCGGCTCTGACCCGTCCGAAGATTGCAATTGCCTGCCTGTCAGATTTACCCTGGGCCAAAGGAATCCCTGAACGAATCAAGCGTTTTTATGAACCGGTCGGTGCAAAAGTGTACGTCACCAATACCGATGGTCATATTATTGTCTCCTGTGACGGAACAGCACTTCAGGTTTCCGCTCAAAAATAGCACATGGTTACCTTAACGTTTAGGATGGGTGGGGCTGGGCGTGTTACCCAAATCGGATTTGGCTGAGAAATAGCAGGATTCAGCTGTGGTTCGAGGCGCTATTGCGGATACATCAATTCCCGGGGTTTTTGTCCTCCCGGCTCGCATACAAACCGTTGCAGACGTGCTATTGTCCAGTGGATGAATACATGCTTTTTTGGCTAATTTTAGAAAGCCCCTTTTCGGATTGAATAGCCTCTCTTTATGGAGTAAAAACACGGAATTATATGAAAGTTCTCTTGTTGGCACCGCAACCGTTTTTTACCGAGAGGGGTACGCCCATTGCAGTTAGGGCTCTTGTCGAGGCTATGTCTCGGCAGGGTTGGTTTGTGGATGTTCTGACTTTTCATGAAGGATTGGGTGTCGAGTACAAAAATGTCCGTATCATTCGCATTCCATCACTTTCCTGGATTACCAATATTCCGCCAGGTTTTTCTTTCAAGAAACTGGTTTGTGATGTCTTGCTGTTGTTTAAGGCGTTGAAGTTGGCTGTTAGTGGGGACTATCAGTACATCCATGCAGTTGAGGAGTCGGTGTTCATTGCCGAGATGATAAAAAACATTTACGGGATACCTTATGTCTATGACATGGATTCTTCAATGCCGGAACAAATTGTCGAAAAAAAACGATTTCTGTCGTTTCTTCTCCCTTTGCTGAGATGGTTTGAATCCAAAGCTATTCGCCGTGCCGCGGTTGTTGTTCCGGTTTGTGATGCGCTTGCAAAAGTGGCGCAAAGAAGTGAAGGGCGACGGATTATAATTCTACGTGATCCGCCGGCTTTTTCTATCAAGGGCAAAGTGAATTCAACTGAGCAGAAAAAGCAGCTAGGCCTGGCTGGGACATGTTTCATGTATATCGGAAATCTTGAGATATACCAGGGAATAGACCTCCTTTTAAACAGCTTTGCCCTGGCAGTTAAGAAGGGGGTCAAAATCAGCTTGGCCGTGGTAGGTGGGACGCCTCCTGACGTAAAGAAATACCAGGATATGTGCACGACTCTTGGAATTAAAGATATGGTCCGTTTCCTGGGTCCAAAGCCTGTGAAAGAGGTAGGAGAATTTGTAGCTGTTGCAGATGTATTGGTTTCGCCAAGGATAACAGGTGTCAATACGCCCATGAAGATCTATGCATACCTCAATTCCGGGAAGCCCATACTGGCGACAGATATTGAATCGCATACGCAGGTTCTTTCCAATGAGATGGCCGTGCTCGAGCCAGCAGTACCAGAAAGGTTTGCTGATGGAATGCTTCGTCTTGCATCTGATTCCGATCTGCGTAATAAGCTTGTTGAAAAAGCTGCAAGAGTTGCGCTGGAGAAATATTCAGGAAAGGCTTTTGAGAAGACAGTTACAGAATTCTGCAGGCTGATGGAATCTGTTACCCGCGGATAGAGCCTTCTTATGGAAGGCTCTAAAGCCAGCCGTTCTCGACATACCATCTGGCGGTTTGGATTAATCCTTCCTTGTTGGAATACTTATAGGAATATCCAAGTTTTTCCTGCAATTTACTGGTATTGAAAGCTCGATCTTTTGTGAAAAATGCAACGCGCCTGCGATAGATCGGTGGTTCGATGCCGAACGGTTTACAGACTGCTTCGCAGACAGCGCCAAGCGCGAAGAACGGCCATGCAGGAAGCCTGATAACCCTTGTATTCATCCCCAATTCTGATGCAATGGTGCGGCCAATTTCTTCAAGTTTTATGGGGTCAGGGTTTCCGCATATGAAAGTCTCGTTGAGTGCGGCTGGGTGTGTTGCGGTCAGGATCATTACGCTGGTCAGGTCATCAACATGGATCAGGTGATAGAGACATTTGCCATTGCCAAGAATCGGGAAGACAGGCCATGCAGCCATCTTAAATACTTTCAAAAGTCGTGTGTCGCCTGGTCCATAAATGGCAGCTGGGCGTATCACGGTAAATGGCAGCCCTGTTGTCTTGGCATATTCCTTGAGCCATAATTCAGCTTCAGCCTTGGTCTTTTGATAAATGTCACCGGGATTGAATGGGTAATTTTCATCAGCCGGTGGATTTTCGATGTGACCGTGTACACCGACTGTAGATATATGTACGAAGCGCTGGAAGGACGGGATCGTCTTTGCTGTTTCTGCGAGCAGCTTTGTGCTCTCGACATGAACCTTGTGGTTCATGTCCTCGCCGGCTTTGGCTTCACGATAAACCGCTGCAAGATGGAAAACGTATGATACGCCTTCCATTGCTGTCTTCACTGTCGCCGGATCATAAACTTCACCTCTGAACCAGCGTATATTCAGGTCTTGCAATGATTCAATCTTGGATGAGGACCGGGCTATGGCGTGGATTATTGCACCGTTTTCCGCCAGTTTTCGCGTCAGGAGCGAGCCGGTAAAACCGGTTGCGCCGGTCACTAAAATCCTTGCTCCCTTTGGAATGCTGGAATGTGGAATATTCATCATTGTCGTTTCATCTCGAGAAGAACCGGTGATCCAAACAGAGCGGTCAGGCCTGTCATTCTGAAAAGACCTTCAAGGCAGGACGACAGGGCAGGGCTATTCAGCTTCCGGTGCAGAACCATTGGCAGGAAAAATTGAGCACGACAGCTTTCCTTCTCAAAGTTATTCTTCTGGAACTCGTTCATGATTTCCGAATGCTTGAATAATGTAAATGGCCTTGTATTTCCTTCCAGTTTTTTCTTCAGGCCAAACATGGAAGATGAGAAGACGTTAATGCTTTGGATGGTCGGGTAATCAACAATAACCAATTGTCTCGCAACCCTGCATAACTGGCCAATGAGTTCAGGCCAGCGGGTACAGTGTGGAATAAGCCGAATACACATGACCGCATCAAACGATTTGTCAGGGAAGGGAAGATCAATGACGTTTCCTGTTTTGAAAGTAATATATTTCTCGTTTTGGAGCCGGAGTCCGCATGTCGCATCGCTCCCGAGTACTGTTACAGGATGACCGAGCCGGGCAAACGGAATAGCCAGCTGGCCGTGTCCTCCTCCGACATCAAGTATAGTAGCGTTGGGGAGCGACTTCATCCAGTCGGTGACAATTTGTTCCTGGATCTTCAACATCCATTCCCCGGCCGGGCCCGAGAACCGTTTTGCGTAATCGGCTGAAGATGTTTCAATATCGGCTGTTTCGGGATACATATCTACCTGTCAGGAAGATGTTTCTTTATTCCGGTTCAAGTATTGGTTATTGTTCAATGTGAAGACAATAGTATCTGAAAAGACATAAAGAAAAAGCTTTTTTCGGGGTAAGGAATGCAGGTTCTTGCTGATACACATGTTCACCTTTATGAATGTTATGATCTGAACAAGGTCTTTCGGGCTGCGTTTAATAACCTTGGTAGTCTTAAAACGCATGAAGGCATTTCCCGGGATGCAGCTTTGGCTTTGTTTCTTTCGGAAAGACAGGGTTGTAATTTCTTTGAACAGTTGATGTCGGGACAGCTTCGACCTTCGGGGCAAAATTACTCCATCGAACAGTCTTCGGAGAAGAATGTTCTTATTGTCTCCGATCGGGAAGGTGGCCAGCTGTATCTGATAGCCGGGCGGCAGATAGTTAGCAGGGAAAGACTGGAAGTACTGGCGCTGACTGCGGACCTAAATATCCCTGATGGTGGTAATATCCATGACCTTATAAGGCAGATTATTGCCGGGGGAGGAGTGCCTGTACTTCCCTGGGCGCCTGGTAAATGGTTTGGAGATCGTGGAGAAATTGTTTTGTCGGTTTTTGATTCCATTCCTTCCCATCAATTGCTGGTGGGTGATACTTCCATGCGTCCATTGGGCTGGGGCGAACCTGCAATAATGCGATATGCAGAGCGTAAGGGTGTTAAGATTCTGGCTGGCACGGATCCTCTTCCTTTTGCCGGACAGGAAGATGTTGTCGGCAGTTATGGTACTTTATTGGAAGCCGATCTTGATCTGAACAACCATGATGCATTTCGCCGATTAATACAAGACAGCCATGTTTGTCGCGTCGGTCGACGTGGCAGCCCTGTCAGCGTTTTTGCCAGAATGCTTAGAAATTATGCCGTAAAGAAGGTTTAGATCTGCAAGCTTTCCATTTTTGAGCGCAGATTATCTTTTGGAATGCCCAGGGTTATCATTGTAAGCATCATATCTACCTTGTCAGCTTGCGGAGCCGGTCGCTCTGATATACGTTCAAAGATTGTCTCAAAAATGACGGGTCCATCACCAAAGTTGATAATGCCTTTTGCGCGTAAAAGGTTCTTCCCCAGCTCCTTGACGAGTGAGAGAAGTTTTGCCCCGTCGACCTGCTTGTTGAACCGCACCGATACAGCAGCCAGGGTCTCTGGCGGGCAGCACGATAAGGATCCGGCTTTACGTGATGTTTTGTCCGATCCGATAATAAGTTCCTCTGAGATTTGTCCCTGAACGACTTTCTCCTGCTTGGCGGAAGGATTCATCCGCTGCAGGATTTCCGATAGTCGGTTGACATCTTTTTCCGATGCCAGGTCCGTTTTGTTGATTACTAGAATATCAGCGCGTAAAACCTGGTTTTGGGCTGCTTGCATGATTGGCGCGGTGCGCGTAAAGTTTACAGCGTCGATAAGGCAAACTTCCCGGCTGATTTCAAAAGTGTCTTTTAATGTTGGAACATCCACAATCTGTTCAAGATCACACGGATCGGCAACGCCGGTAGCCTCGATGATGAGCAGATCCGGCTTCACCTCTTCTGCTATTGAAGTCATTGTTGTTATGAAATCCGTCTTGATGCAGATGCAGAAGATGCTGCCGCGATTCAGATCATACTTGGAGTAATCACCCTTACGGACGAGTTGTCCATCCACGCTAAGTGATCCGAATTCATTTATTATTAGGGCCAGTTTCTTTCCTGCTATAGACGGCAGGGAAAGAATGTGATTAAGAAAAGTTGTTTTTCCGGCGCCAAGATAACCTGTAATAATAATAACAGGTATCTTGTTCACGTTACGTCCTTGATCCACTCCTTGATTATGGCAACTTCAGGAATGATCTGGGTCGTTTTGGTCTGATACCTCGCCAGGAGTGTTGCCGGGGTCTGACCTTTCAGGAAGCCGTAAGATGTCACTTTATCGGAATCGGTAACCATGACAATGTCGATGTCGGCTCCCAGTTCTTTTATGGCCTTCTTCGCGTTCTTTTCGATCTTTTTACACGCTTCTCCTCCGTCGCCGAGAATCAACAACGAGGCTTTACGACGCTGGATCTTGATCCGGAGTTTGTCGTTGATACGTTTCTGTATTGCGGCGATGAGGTCGTCTCTTGCCGGAATGCGTGATACGAACCTGATTTCACCATCAATGCAGATTGTTGGTACATTGCGGACCATGAGGGATGTCATGAAGATGAGGGATTCCTGATGCTTGATCTTGTGTTCCCTCCAGATGACGATTCCTTCAAACTCGGGAGCGACTGCTTTTACAGATTCGACCATATACTGGCAGGGCGCACAGGCTTCGGAGTCCAGCGTGATGATATCTACAATCACCTTGTCGGCCTGTCCGTAATCGGCGAGATTCAGAAGGTCCACCTTGCGTTTGTCATCTGCTATTGCCTTGACTACGTCACGCTCATAATTGTCGTGTACAATCTTTGTAATTGCCTGGAGATTAGCCGCTGGTGTTGAGTATGGCAGGTCGCAGCCTGGAGAAAGAATGAAACCCTTGTTTCCGGCGGTTTCCACGCATGTAATTGCATTTCTCTGGGAATCAATAGGCGTGCCCAGCAAAAGAACCGAAGTCAGCTGGATGTTGCCGCCAAAGCTGACATTATGTGAAAGGCAAATATCACGTACGAATTCGAGCGGGATATTCTCGTCAACGGATATATTGTCGGTCTGACACTCGCACATGGCTTCAACGTTCTGTTGGGCGTGGCCGCAGACAAAGAATGAACTGAGAGTGTTCTGCTTGCGGATATCCTGGAAAATATCGCTGGCATACTGGCTGACAAATTCCCGGAACTGGTCAGGCCCAATCTGGCTTGTCATGGGGTCAACAAGCGCGATCACGTCACATCCGGCGCCGATATAATAACCGGCAATTTTCTTGCAGACTTCGGAGCAGAAGGTCATCAATCGGTGTACGTAAGCTGGTTCATCGAACATTTTCATGAAAATATCAGTTCCCAAGAGGTGCAATGCGAGGGTGAATGGCCCTGTCAGGAGACAGTACACTGCTATATCGGGATACTTTTCTCTGATGCGGCGCGTTGCTTCGATGGCAATTGGAATTCGCCCAGAATCAGGTGTCGGCACTTTCAGCGATTCCAGTGATATCCCTTTTAGAATGGTATGGCTCGAAACAGAGGGTGGGTTCTGTTCGGCCCACATAAGGTCACATCCTAGCGTTTCAGCCTCAATCTGCAGGTCGAAAACGACGGGGATTCCGTCCGGTTGATATAGTTCTATGGCTTTTTCAAGACCTTTTACGATGTTATCCGCGGATTTGAGGTAATTCTCGGCTGAAACACCAATGAGTGAACCGGCGTGGCATCCTACGAAAGGTACCCATGGGACCCGGTCTGTTTCCTGTCTCTGAAAAGCTTTTCTAATTCTTTCACGCCCTGTCATTTTGCGTTCTCCTTTAACATATAGAACTAGATTGATATAAAGACGTTTGAGGACTGATGCAAGAAAACAAATTCGACTTGTGAATAAAGGTGGATTGGATAACTTACGGAAATGACCGCATCACAGAATAAAACCAGCTTTCAAATTAAAACCCTCCTGTCAAAAGGGAATGGACATGTGCATTTTGCAGGTGTTTGCGGGGTGGGAATGGCGGGGCTGGCTTTTCTTCTGAAAGCACGGGGTTTTAAAGTCAGCGGTTGTGATCTGGTTCCTGGCCGTATGTCGGAGTGGTTGCGTGAACGCGGCGTCAAGTTCGTGGCGGGGCATGACCCGAAGCATATTAGGAAAGATGTGGATTGGGTTATACGTAGTGCAGCCGTTCCGTTGGATGGTCCGGAAATTACCTGTGCCAGGAAGGCAGGCTTGCCAGTTTTCTCGAGAGGGATGGTGCTCCCGGAATTAATCAAGAGTTTTACATCAGTGGCAGTCGGTGGCACTCATGGTAAGACTACTACGTCGACTTTTATCACCCAGTTACTTAAGAGCGCCGAACGGCAACCTTCATGGTGTATAGGCGGAGAGGCAGTAGCGCTTGGTGGCGTAGCAGGATTCCGGGGACGCTCAGAAATAGGCAGATCGAAATGTTTTCAAGGAGAAGATGTTGTTGTTGTCGAAGCTGATGAAAGCGATGGTACCTTGGAACTTTATGCTCCTGATATTGCGGTTGTGACAAATATCGAGTTTGACCACATGGAGCATTTTGACAGTGTCACGGCATTTGAGAACTGCTTCAGAAGCTTTATCAAAGGTGCGCGACAGAAAACCATCTATTGTGCTGATGACTGCAGGGCTGCATCTTTGTGTAGAGGTTTAAAGAAGACTCTGTCTTATGGGCTGGATAAAACAGCCAGTATCCGCGGAGTTGATCTGACACAACTTGTTGAAAGTTCGAGTTTCACGGTGCTCTGTGACGGATGTAAGTTAGGACGCATATCTCTGCCTGTTCCAGGGATACATAATATTCTGAATGCGCTTGCTGCGACAGCCGTGGGCCTGGAATTAGGTCTGACGTTTGAACACATAAGGAGCGGTTTGGCTGGTGTCACCCTGCCGCGACGGAGATTTGAGCGGATAGCAGAGAAAGACGGAATAACGGTGATTTCTGATTATGCCCACCATCCTTCGGAAATCAAGGCGTTGGTACAGACGGCCTCAAAATTAAAACATTCCCGCTTGGTGGCGGTTTTTCAGCCGCATCGTTATACAAGAACCCTGGCATTAGGACCTGCTTTTCCGGCCGCGTTTAAAGATATTGATGAACTGGTTCTGGTTCCTGTTTATGAGGCATCTGAGAAACCCTTAAAAGGCGGTTCAATCTGGGACTTGTACGGACACTTCAGAAGGCAGAAGACTGCAAACATGATGAAGGTCTCCGTGGCGACATCATTGGAGCAGGCCTGGATGTATTTCAGAACCATGCTCCGAAGAAATGATTTGTTTCTTATTATCGGGGCAGGTGATGTTGAGAAGATCGCCGGGTGGGCCAGGGAAGAGATTGCGGAATGCAGATCCTCCGTCGCCAAGGCTTTGGAGGACAGGTTGCCGGTTGCCGATTTAAGAAACAGATTAATGAAGAGTGGAAATTTATCATCTAAGCTTAATCACGGGGCAAGAGTTAGACTTAACGAGATGATGGCTGGCAAAACCACGATGGGCGTGGGAGGTCCGGCAGATGTATTTATTAACACCGACTCGCTGATGGATTTGAGGACGGTTCTGATGTGGACCCATGAAAATAAGATACCGTTAACATTGCTAGGTGGTGGAAGCAATGTTGTGATAAGTGATCTGGGGATTCGTGGAGTCGCCGTACGCCTGTCGGGTGGTGATTTCGGCGGGATTACTATCGATAAGAATATCGTTGTTGCCGGGAGCGGAGTTTCCAATGCGAAGTTGCTGAAGTGGTTGGATGATCATGCGCTGGCCGGGCTGGAATTTCTTGAGGGGATTCCGGGGACTGTCGGTGGTGCCGTGAGAATGAATGCCGGAGCTTGGGGACATGAAATAAGTAAATATATTTCATGGATTCACTGTTTGAATAAGGATGGCTCCGAGTGTACATTGCGCGGGATATCGGCCGGGTTTGCTTACAGGGACTGCAAGGCTCTTCGGGATCGAATATTAATAGAGGTTGGTTTTAAAGTTTCTCCGGACAGCGTTAAAAGTATCAGACAGCGGAGAATGGGGATCGTAAGACGGCGGGCATGGATGAAGGGTCTGCGTTCGGCGGGATCTATCTTCAAGAACCCGTCAGGAGATTTTGCGGGAAAGCTGATTGAACGGTCTGGTCTCAAAGGGGCTGGGGTTGGCGGTGCGTCTATTTCGAAGAAACACGCCAATGTTATCATTACACAGCCCGGTGCATGTGCATCAGATGTATTGGCTTTGATTAACAAAATTCGTGAGGATGTGATCGCCCGGACAGGGATTTGTCTGGATACGGAGGTGAAGTTTCTTGAATAAGCGGTTTAAAAGGGTAGCAGTATTAATGGGGGGCGCTTCTTCTGAGCGAGCGGTTTCTTTGCGTTCAGGTAAGGCGGTGGCTGGAGGTTTGAAGGAAGCTGGGTATGAGGTTGAGGAAATTGATGTCAAAGGCGTGGATTTTCAGATACCAACTGGAATAGAAGCTGTGTTTGTCGCCTTGCATGGAGAGTTCGGTGAGGATGGCCGGGTTCAGGAGATTCTAGAGAAGAGGGGCTTGCCATATACCGGGTCTGGACCCGCAGCCAGCAGGCAGTCATTTGACAAGGTTTTAAGCAAAAAGTCATTTATTGCCAATGGAATCCCAACTCCGGCGTACGAAGTTTTGAGAAAGGGTGAGAAAAGATCCTTGGATTTACCTGTAGTCATTAAGCCGGCCTGCCAGGGGTCAAGTATTGGGGTACATAAGGTTAACCAGGAATCCGAATGGGAAAGAGCCCTGATAGACTCGTTCTCTTATGGTCCGGAACTGATTATTGAAGCATATATAAGCGGTCGTGAGTTGACTGTTGGCGTTGTGGATAAGGATGTGTTGCCTGTTGTGGAAATAGTTGCGCCGGATGATTGGTATGGGTTTGATGCCAAATATACCAAGGGTGCCAGTCAATATCTTGTTCCTGCACCGATAGAAGAGGGTTTAGTCAAGGCATGCCGTGAAATTACTCTTAAGACATTTAAGGTGCTTGGATGCCGTGGAATGGGACGTGTAGATTTTCGTCTTGCGAGCGATGGACGGTTGTATGTCCTGGAACTGAATAATATTCCAGGTTTTACGGAAACCAGTCTGCTTCCGAAGGCTGCGGCACAGGCCGGAATAGGCTTTTCCAGCCTTTGTGACAGGATCATGAATACAGCCTGTCTTGATGATAAATAACCGGGTTTCAAATTTCTTGGCATTGGTCAAAGCGGTGGTATAGTATTCCAGCAAACCGGAAAAGCGGGAAACATATTTTCTAATTCATGTGTATAAGTTTCCGCTGGAGGTTTAGAAAGTGATTTTCAATGTGGTTTGATGACGATGATGCGCAGGACCGAAGATTGTTTCGCAGAGGCAGGTCCACTGGGCGAAATACAATTCTGAAAGTGAATACCCGTTTTGTGGATAAGAAAAATTCACAAAAGGTCGGTGTTGGCGTTTTCCTTACGATCGTTGTGGTAGGCGTTACCATAGCTTTGTGGTTGGGTTTCAGTTTTGCAGGCCGGGCATTATTTTCCAGTAATGACAGGTTCCAGATCAAGAATCTCAATATTCAGGAAGGATCTGTAATTTCCAGTGACCTCATCAAGGAGTATACCCAGATAAAGGAAGGGATGAATCTTTTTGCTTTTGATATTGCAAAGATACGGAAGGATTTCATAAGGCAGTCTCCCAATGTGAAATCAATGGAGATCAGGCGTCAGTTGCCTGACACCCTGCACGTCAGGGTTGTTGAACGTGTTCCGGTCGCAAGGATTGGAAGAAGAAGCCCTTTTGTTGCAGATTCCGAAGGATATATTTTTGGCGTAAGGTCTGGTTACCAGGCGCTTCCTGTCATTACCGGTTACCGTGATCCTTCCCTGAGGCCAGGGAGCCGCCTGTGTGGCATGTCTATTGCGGCGCTGGAAGTGGTAGAAGCCTGCTATGATCAGAAAATAGGGCTCCACATAGATGAGGTGGAGGTTAATAATCCTGAGCATATTGTCCTGTATGTTCCTGACGGTAGTAAAGTCAAGGAAGTGACCCTGTCATGGCGTGGCATGGGAAAGCGGACCACTGAATCGCGGCAGGCTCTTGTAAAGAAACTCGGCCGGGTCGTGGAATCAATGCAGTCGGAAGATGGACGACAGAGGTCACGATTTAATGCGACCCTTGATGACAGGGTTTATGCTGACAGCTGAGGGCTGAGAACGACAGGTTGGGAATTTCTATGGCTGTACCACCGATTGTTGCACTGGAAATAGGAACTTCAAAGATTGTTGCGCTGGTTGGAGAAATGCGTGAAGGCGGGCACGTGATGATTACCGGCATGGGTAAGCATCCCTCGACAGGAGTGCGTAAGGGTGAAATCACGGATCTTGAGAATGCCGGCGTGTGTGTTCGAACGGCCCTGGAAGAAGCTGAGGAAACCGGCAAAGTCTCGATCCGTCAGGTGCATCTAGCAATTTCCGGTGGTCATATTCAAAGTCTTGTTAACCGTGGTACGGTTCCAGTACAGGGCAATGACGGCGAAATTACCCAGGAGGATATTGATCAGGTAATGGAAGTTGCACGCGCGGTAAATCTTCCGCCCGACCGTGACGTTCTCCATACGATTTGTCAGCATTTCTGTATTGATGACCAGGAAATGGTTATACAACCCGAAGGTATGGAGGGCGTAAAGCTCTCTCTTGACATGCTCGTGTTGCACGGGGTTCGTAATCGTCTGCGTAACGCAGTCAGGGTTGTCCGCAGTGTTCCAATGGAAGTCCAGGACGTGGCTTTCAGCGGGCTTTGCTCGGCGCTGGCGGTCCTTACCCCCGAGCAGAAGGCCGGTGGTGTGATTGTTATCGACCTTGGCGGTGGAACCACTGACTATGTGGCATATGCCGACAATGTAGTTGCAGCGGCAGGCGCTCTTGGCGTTGGAGGAGATCACATAACCAACGATATTGCGCTGGCATTCAATATTCCCCTGTCACATGCAGAGAATCTCAAGAGAGACTCAGGTAACGCTGTTATAGATTCTTCCAGTACAGGCCAGAAGATATCCGTGCCGGCAGATGTTGGTTTTCCTGGGCGGTCCATAAGCCTTCGTTCCTTGCATACCGTAATGAGTTCGCGAGTCGATGAGGTGCTGAGGACGATCAAAAAACATCTGGTCAGTCAGGATATTCTGAATCATGTCGGTGCCGGCGTTGTCTTAACTGGCGGCTGTGCCCACATGAGGGGGATTGTCTCTCTTACGGAAAGAATCTTTGGTCTGCCGTGCATGATTGGAAGGCCTCGCGGGGTGAGTGGTCTTATGTCTGTGACTGAGACGCCGGAATTTGCCACTTGCATTGGTATGGTCCAGTATGGATTCAAATATTCTAGGGGTACTCGAAGCACGGGCATAGGCGCCCTGTTCAAGAAGCTCATTGGTGGCTGATAATTTTGCAAAGGGGCAGTTTAATGCACGAACGAAAAGTAAGCATAGTCGGGCTAGGCGGAGGCGGTTGCAAAGTGGTAGACTGGATTGCCCGTACCTGTCCAGGTGCTCCCTCGATTGCCGCGATAAGCACAGACATGGAAGTACTTGCTTCGTCGCATGCTACCGCCAAGCTCCAGATTGGCACGGTCAGGACAGCTGGCCTAGGAACAGGCGGCGATGTCAATCTGGGCCGGCTGGCCGCGGAAGACGACATTGAGATGGTGCGCAGCCTTTTTGAAGGTATTGACCTTGTGATTTTTGTTGTTGCACTTGGCGGCGGAACGGGCAGTGGGGCGGCGCCGGTGGTCTTGAAGG
This sequence comes from Lentisphaerae bacterium RIFOXYA12_FULL_48_11, assembly GCA_001804885.1. Classification (GTDB taxonomy): domain Bacteria; phylum Verrucomicrobiota; class Kiritimatiellia; order UBA8416; family YA12-FULL-48-11; genus YA12-FULL-48-11. Next base: position 38,886 of record MHBM01000157.1, on the reverse strand, counting down.
CTGCACGTGAGGCAGGAGCCCTGACTCTCTGCTTTGCCGTTCTCCCGTTCAATTTCGAGGGACAACAGAAAAAGGAGTGTGCGGAGCAGGGAGTTCTGGCTCTCAGGGAAATCGCCGATGCTCTCATTGTTGTTCCCAACGAAAGGCTGTTTGAATTCATAGGTGTTTCCAATGTTGCCGATTCTTTTGAAAAGGCTGATGAGGTAATCAGTGACGGCATAGCATCTATCTGGAAGCTGGTCATGCGGCCTGGTTTCATCAGTCTTGATTTCGCTCATCTGCAGGCCATTGTCAGGAACGGTGGCGGAGTATGTACATTCGGCTACGGGGTGGGTGTGGGACCGGGGCGTGTCGAGGCCGCCCTGAAAAGTATTCTTGAAGGATCACTCCTGGAGAAGGGTGAGGTGCTTGCGAATGCACGTTCACTGCTGGTCAGTATTGCGGGCGGTTCGGATCTGACTCTCAAGGAAATCGATGATGTGATGAAAGCCATTTCTGCCCGAAAGCAGAAGGATGCAAAACTTTTCATGGGTACAGTCGTTGATAATGATGTGCATGATCGCATTACTATAACCGTCATAGCTTCTGAACAGTGGTCTTCCGATCCTGCTCCGGTCAAAGCTCCTGAGCCTGAAACGGCGGACAAGACGAAAAAAATCAAATCCAGGGCCAAGGATCTTCAGACAAAACTGAAGCTGGAACCAACCGGCAAGGGCCGTTTCAAGGATGTTGAGCCTACTGTCTTGGATGGTGAAGATTTTGATATTCCGACATTTGTCAGGCGTGGTATTGCGATCGAACGATAATAATCCTGCCGTACCTTGTTCTGTGTTAATGCATAACCATTCCATCTGATCCGGTATACAATCTTATCGAATGGACGATACCTGAAAAGCCCAACAGCCATTTATTGATTTCTGCTGGTTGAATGTCGGGATATCTGCTATTTTTCCCAGCAAACATGCAGAATCCGGTCACATTTAGCCTTTCGCTAGCCTACGTTGCCATTTGCATCATAATGATAGTAGCTAATTGTAAAATATATCTGAAAACACTGCGTTATTTGTAAGCCAATCATATTTAGAATGTATCGGATATCGGGGGTAAAATGAAGCCTATTCGGAAGGAATTCATCACAATAGTTCCAGTACATATGGCCGGCAGAACGCGGGCAAAACGGGCCACACAATACTTTTGAACAGTGAGGACGTCTTATGTATATTGCAGCCGGAATTATGAATATTAATGAGATAAAAGGCCTGGTCGAAGAGGGCGAGAGCCAGACGCTTGAATTTAAGGAAAGTTTTCAAGAAGAGGCTCTTCACTCGATCGGTGCATTTGCCAATGCAAGTGGAGGCACATTGCTGATAGGCGTGAGTGACTCAGGTGCCATTACCGGACTCACTATTGGAAAAAACACCATAAGGGAAATTGCAGATAAAATTGCATCCTGTACGGAGCCTCGGGTCATTCCGGATATTCAACATGTTTCGATTGAAAAGAAAGACATAATCGTCATTCAGGTATCCTGTTAAGCCGGTATCTGTTCGTGTCAGACGCTATATGGATTTAGCTTCAAACATCGGTCGGCGGAACTTCCCGAAGGGATCAAAGCCTCAGGAAGTGCTTGAGAAGCTTGAGCTGATGCGTGATGGGTATCCAACTTGGGCTGCAGTTCTGTTATTTGGTAAATCGCCGCAATCGCCGTTAGGACAGGCGACCGTTCATTGCGGGAGGTTCAGGACGGAGATTGATATTACCGATAATCGCATGATTGAGGGTCCCATAATCAGCCAGATTGACGAAACGATGGATTTCCTGAAAAAGCACACGAATGTAAGGTTTGTGATAACCGGCAAGCCCCGTCGCGACGAGATATGGGATTATCCCTTGGAGGCATTGCGTGAAGCTGTTGTAAATGCCATCTGCCACAGGGACTATGGGAACACTACGGATATTCAAATCAAAGTCTTCGATGACAGCATTGATTCGGGACCAAGTCGGGACCAAGTTAGAATTTTGGGAAAATGCAAGAAGGACAGCGCAATAAGTGAATTGATGAAACTAGCGGATAGAACCAATCGTACTAAATTTAGAGATCAGATCGTAAATCCGCTGTTACAAATGGGACTGCTTGAAATGACGATACCTGAGAAGCCCAACAGCCGTTTGCAGAAATACCGGCTTACAGCAAAAGGTAAGGCAGCGATTCTCGGAAAGTAATGTTTCAACGTCCAAATACCCCATGTTCAAAGGCTGGAAAACTCCTGTTGAACCGAACCTTGCTCAGCTCCAGAATGCGCTGGACCAGACACAGGGCAAAGAGGCGCTGGATTCGGCAAATTGGAGAAATCTCCTTATTAATAAAGTACAGAATCTTGATGATGCTGTGCTTGCTTCAGATGTAAAACCTTTCCTGGAACACTGGCAGGAAGCCGCATTGCTGAACAGGGAGAATTTGCAGGCTATTTTGAAGCCGGAATGATTCGAGGGAATCAAGGAGGATGCTAATGAAAATATTCAGTTCCATTGTCATATATTTGTGTCTCGCGTTCGTTACGATGCTTTCAGGAGTTGAAGCGCCAGGGACAAAGACCATCGTTCCCAAGCCGTGCGGCGACATACTGCTCAATCCGGGCAAGGGATGGGTGCTCTACGGGCTGGCTGACTGGCAGGATCCTGCGGCCATGGCGATTGGAACCATTGGCTATAAACGTTTCGCGTGGTCCGAGATTGAACCTGTGGAGGGGCAATACGACTGGAAGAAGATTGATGATGCAATGGCAGGATGGGCGAAGGCAGGCAAGCAATTCTCGTTTGGAGTGATGTGTGCCAATTCCCACTCAAAAGACCCATACGTTACGCCAAAATGGGTTTTTGATGCAGGTGCAAAGTGCCGGATGATCGACATGAAAGATGTGTCAAATCCCTACGCCGGGGTGCCTGGCCAGAAGGCTGTCCCGGATTTTTATGATCCTGTATTCTTGGAGAAACTGCGGAACTTTCTCTCTGCAATGGGTAAAAAGTTTGATGGTGACGGACGAATTGCTTTTATTGACATCAGGTCGTATGGAAACTGGGGCGAGGGACACATGCATCCCTTTGGCGGTAAAGGATTGACCGCGGAGGAATTCAAGCACCACGTTCAAATGCATCTGGATTCATTCAAAAAGACAAGGCTTTGCATATCTGCTGAAGCGAAAGCACATCAATCTGTGTATGACTGGGCTGTGCAGCAGGGTGTTGCGGCACGCCGGGACGGTATATGCGGAAACAGTGATGGCCGCGAAACGGCGCGGGCATTTGGTTATGCGCCGGGTGTGTTTGAATTCTTCGGTTCATATACATGGATGAAGGAAAAAGGGTGGTGGGACGGTAAAGGCGACAAGGGACATGGTCATAAGCTGGTTGACTGTGTCGAGAATGGTAAGCCCAGTTATATTGGCCTGAGCCATGGCGGAAAGGAATCGTTGAGATTTCTGGAGGCTGAGAGGCCTTTGATAGAAAAACTGGCCAATCGGATGGGATATCACTTTGTTTTGAAAGAAGCTGCATTCCCTGAGAAGATAACCAGTGGTTCTTCCTTTACAGCGCGTTTTACCTGGTTCAATGAAGGTGTAGCCCCGGTTTATGTTCCCTGTACTGTTGCGCTGGCATTACTGGATGGATCTGATCTTCCTGTTGATATCTGCTGGCTGGAGGCATGCAGGCCTTCCAAGTGGATGCCAGACAAGCCTGTAATTGAAGAAACAAAAGTTATATTCAAAAAACATGTAACCGGCGGCTATCGTCTTGCTGTAGCATTGGTTGAGGGGAATGGGTCTGATCGGCCGGTGATTCGGCTTGGCATTGATGGCAGGACTGTGAGTGGATGGTATCCGCTTGAAAAAGTATACGTAAGTGTACCATGAATTGTGGGATTTGTCTGCTGACTGTTATAACTGCCTTTATTTCATGGCTGCCATTTGCTGGAGCAGGGCAGGTCAAGCCGACTTTTTCGGATGTGGCCTATGGTGAGCACGAGAGGAACAAGCTTGATTTCTGGAAGGCAGAATCCAGCAAGCCTGCACCACTGGTTGTCATTTTTCATGGCGGCGGTTTCAGTAAGGGGGATAAAAGCATTATCTCTGGATGGAAATTTCTGGATGGCTATCTGCCAAAAGGAGTTTCGTTTGCTTCTGTGAATTATCCTTTTCTCCAGCACACGAACAACGACTACCTGGAGATAATGAAGCACTGCAGGAAAGCGATGGACTTCATTGTGGCCAATGCTAAGAAATGGAACATTGATAAGACGCGAATCGCAGTTTATGGTTCATCTGCCGGGGCATTGATTGCCGAATGGCTGGGCTGCAATACTACCTATGTCAGCGCTGTGGGTGCCTACCAGCAGCCGATGGGGACGGCAGAGCTTGTGCTGCCATATCTAAAACCAGGTTGTCCGCCTGTCTATATCTTCCAGTCGTCGGGAACGGAAGATCTTCTCCATAATTCCAAATACGCCTCGATGCTGAAAGAAGCATGCGATGAGAAGAATGTTGAGTGTCAGCTGTGGGGCAGCCAGAAGAACGGTTTTACAAGGCTGCCAGGTGGAAAGTCGCCGACGAACCTGATGATGGACTTCTGTTTCAAGGTGTGGAAAATGAATCCGGATGATCAACTGTTAAAAGTAGACAGGGTAAAAGAATAAAAAAAGGAAATCATGAGATCAGTTATTACATCTATGGTGGTGTTTATCTGGGTAGTTACTGCAGGCAGTGCGGCGGACAGTGCAGCCCCCCGTGATCTTGCGAAACCGGTTCCTGCCGATTGGCTTGCGCGTGCCATTGTCAGTGATGGCAACCAGGAGCTTTTGAAAAAATCGTTTGAAAAAGCATCACACGGCGGCATGTTTACCGTGGGCATACTGGGTGGGTCAATAACCGCCGGTGCAAGTGCGAGCAGCAAGGACAGGCACTACTCGGCGTACGTATTGAACTGGTGGAAGAAAAACTTCCCGAAAGCGCAGGTTAATTTTGTCAATGCCGGCATTGGCGCTACGGGTTCAGATTACGGAGCAATGCGCCTGCAGCGTGATCTTCTGTCAAAGAATCCGGATTTCATTGTTGTCGAATATGCGGTGAATGATCGCAACACTCAGGACAAAGCGGAATCTTATGAGGGTGTGATCAGGCAGATACTTTCACATCCGAAAAAGCCGGGCGTGATACTCATTTTTATGATGAACTCAGCCGGTGGTAATGCACAGGAATGGCAGGCAAAAGTGGGTAAACATTATGATCTGCCGATGGTCAGCTATCGTGACCTCCTCTGGCCTGAAATTGAATCGAAACGGATGGAATGGAAGGACATCAGCCCTGATACTGTTCATCCAAATGACATCGGTCACGCATATGCCGGCAAACTTCTCTGTACAATTCTTGACCGTGCTCGTGCATCATCGGTTAAATCACCAGCATCAACTCTTCCGGAACCACTTTTCACCGATGCATTTCAATACACGTCGCTGTTCGAGGCGGATGCTCTCAAGCCGGTGACAAAGCAAGGATGGGATTTCGATTCATCTCAGGCCAGGAACAAATGTTTCAAAAGTACGAAACCCGGAAGTGTTATAGAGTTTGATGTTGTAGGTGAGAAAATATTCCTTACTTTTTGGAAGATTCGAGGTGGAATGGGAAAGGCAAAAGTTTCTGTTGATGGTGGTGAGCCTGCAGTGTACGACGCGTGGTTTGATCAGACCTGGGGCGGATATCGCTGCACGGAGATGATTGCCGCGGGTAAACCTGGAAAACACCGCGTGCGGGTGGAATTACTTGCGGAAAAGAACCCGGGGAGTACGGGTAATGAATTCCGCATTCTCTGCCTCGCCGCTGCAGGCGTGAAATAATTCACTGCCCCGTTCGTTTCCAGGGGACAAGGCTGGTTGCTTTCATGTGGGCTTCAAGGACCTTGACCATTTTGCGCAGTATTCCCGGCTCTTTGTCTGCAAGGTTTGTTGTTTCGTAAGGATCGGCTTTGATGTTGTACAGTTCAAAGGGGGTGCCTGCCTTGTCGCGGACAAGTTTCCAGTCGCCATGACGCAGGGTTTCCTTTGTCGTTTTCTCCAGCCACATATGGAAGACTGGATGCTCGTACTGCTCCTGTTTTCCTTCCAGGAGAAGTTTCCTGAATGAACGTCCATCGATTTTATGTGTGATTGGTATGCCGCAGATTTCTGCCAGGGTTGGAAGAATGTCCATTGTAAGAGCCCTGAAATCAGTCTGCTGCCCTGTCTTGATATGTCCGGGCCATCGAACACAAGTTGTCACCTTTATGCCACCTTCGTAGACATGGCATTTCCCTGAACGTAATGGGCCGTTGCTGGAACCTGATTCCAGCCAGCCACCGTTATCGGAAGTGAATGCGACGATGGTTTTGTCCGCGAGCCTACACTCATCAAGAGTCTTAAGGACTTTTCCGATGCCATCATCCAGGTGTTCGATAAGTGCAACAAGGTTTGCGCGTTTCTCGCTGATGCCTGGCTCACGTTTTCGGACTTTCTCAAGCCACTCAGGTGGCGGCTGGATTGGTGTGTGCGGCGCATTGTAGGCAAGGTATTGGAAGAATGGTTTTTCCGAAGCAGCCTGTTTTCTTATGGATTCAGTCGACCACTGTGTAAATATATCTGTGGCGTGGCCCTTGGGGTTAATCTCATCTTCGTTTATCCGCATGTAGTTGATGTCGTGTCGCCGGTGAGTCCAATAGTCGTCCATCATATCTCCGAGAAATCCCCGGAATTCATCAAATCCCCGTTGGTTAGGACAATTGGGTTTATCAAGTCCCAAGTGCCATTTGCCGATGATGGTAGTGTGATAGCCAGCCTTGCGGAAAAGCTCCGGAATAAAAATGCTGTCTGGCGTCAAATGGCCCCAGTTCTGGTTGTCACGTGTTCTTACAACGCCGGGGACGCCGACGAATTCCGGATAACGTCCGGTCAGAAGAGCTGCGCGTGTGGGAGCGCATACACAGCAGTTCGAGTAAAACTCGTTGAATCGCATTCCCGCGGACATCAATTTGTCAAGATTGGGTGTGCGCATGTCTTTTGCGCCAAAACAGGCAAGGTCTCCGTATCCCAGGTCATCAACCATGATCATGAGTATGTTGGGCTTCTGCGGGGAGTTACTGTCAGAACTTAATTCGCGGGAAGGGGAAAGACAGCCGTGAGCAGCTGCGGCTGTTGCTGCGAGGATGAAATTCCTGCGACTGATTTGTTGTGTGTTCATGTCAGATAATTTCCATGATAAAAAACTTTATGTCCAGAGCTTTCAGTTGTTTAATTCCGTATACGGATAGGACAGGTGTCGTATGTTATGGATCATTATAACGTGGCTTGTGTTTGGCTGCTTCTGTTCAGATGGGGCTGAGGAGGGGCAGTACGGTCTGTCGGTCAGGAATGGTGTACTTGTTAGGGATGGTAAACCTTATCGCGGGATAGGGGTGAATTTGGAACGGAAAACAAGCTGACCGAACAGGCAACCAAGGAATTCGAAGACATTGTTGCTGTGATTGAAAAGGGAAAAGTGCCGCCTCTATTCCTTGATTTCAGATTCTGGATTCATGAAGAGCTGACCTGTGTTAAGACTTCTCAGTTGCGCACGTACCAGAGACCGTTTGTAAGCATTTTGCTTCCGTCTCCGGGAATGCCTTCCTTGAAACCCTGTATGTATTGAGTATATGGACCGGACAGATGGATTTCCACCTTGTTTTCTCGCAGGATTATATACTTGGGTTTCAATTCGCGTATGGGCTTAGGTACATCGGGAGTGATGCCTTTTATGGCATCAAGAACTTTATCCCCTTCGGCCAGATTTGGATTGCCTTGCCAGTCATTCCTGAATTTATCCCTGTTGATTAACATATCGCGGCATGCTGTAAGCAGTGCGTCGTGATTAGACTTAAAGGCATGTTTTTGGACGGTGTAAGCTCTTGCCGGGTTAAGAAGTGAGTACCAGTAGGTGCCGATCATTGGGAAAATGACAATGAGGCTGATTAATATGATTCCGTGCCACCAGTTTAGACCATGTTTGCTCATCTTGCTTTCTCAACGAACATATAGCACCAGATGATGACTGTGTCCAGACAGAGGTTAGACCAAGGTAAGTTTCGCAACCGTGATAATCGGGGTATGCTGAAACAAAAAGTTATTAACAATAGAATTCAGGGTATTTGCGAGGAAATATGCTTAATATTCACAACATAGACTTCCCAGGAAATGATTGAGTTGGCAAGCCTCGGCGCGGTTTATGCTTAATAACAAATCGGGGTGATTATATGTACTTGGAATATTGGAAGCTAAAAAAGCAACCGTTCAACAGTGTGCCTGATCCTGAAATGTATTTCGATATGCACCAGAGTGTGGACAGTTCAGTTTCTGAGCTGCTGTTTGCAGTCGAAGAAGGGAATGAATGTCTGGCCGTGGTGGTCGGTCCCGTTGGGGTCGGCAAAACCATGTGCCTGCGTATAGTTCTCAATGCCCTGAATAAAAACAAGTACAGGATTGCCTTCGTAACCAATCCGGACATGACTTTCCCCCAACTGTTGAGGGAAGTTGTGGGACAACTGGAGGGAAAGGAGTGTCTGGAGAGGCGAAAAGACAGATTGTTTGAAGAATTCAACAGAATTCTTTTTGAAACAAGTGACGCAGGGAAAAGAGTAGTTGTATTTATTGACGAGGGAAATGCCATAAGACCACATAACCTCGACAGCCTGCGTCTACTGACAAATATGCAGGATGATCATCAGAACCTGCTTACGATAATTCTCGCCGGACAACCGGAACTCGGGAAAAGGTTAGAGGATCCGAGAAGGGAAAACCTTTTCCAGAGAATCGGGGTCTATTGCAGGATAGAGGGTATCGACTCACGTGAAACAATGAAGGACTATATCGAGCATCGCCTGGAGCGAGCCGGTCTGTCCGGCGATTCAATGTTCACGGAGGCGGCCTATGACGAGATATGGAAACTCTCGGAATCTGGCATGCCGCGCCTGATCAACAAGATGGCGAAGTTGTCGCTCAAGGCGGCGGAAACAAATAATCAGTTGCATGTTAATGCAGACATAGTGAAAGCGGTGGGTGCGCGGTTTATGCGAAGTTATGTTCGGATGCGGGCGGCTCGCAAAGCCGGGATGCCGGTTGAGACAAGCAGTGAAACGGTGGTAATCGCGAAACCGGCTGCGCATCCCAGACCACAGCTCAAAATATTGAGCCGGGATGAGCGCGAGAGGCTTGCGAGCCAGCTCGCAACCGAGCGATTAGTACATCAGTCCAAGGTGTTTGATCCGTTTGAGGCTTGGTCCAAAACAAGGGAGGAAATTCTCCGCGCAATGGAATCCGGCCAGTTCCTCTCGCAGGCGGCGGGGTAATGGTGTGCGTGGCGCGAAGGTGAGCGGGGAATCGGGGGATTAAAATTTGTGTTAAGTGTCCTCTCGCGGAAGTATTTTTTCTCAATCCCGGAACAGCTGCATGGGTGCATCTAAGATTAGGTGCCCTAAACGAGTTCCGAACAGGTAGGGCGCGACCCCTGCCCGTCCTCCGTTAATATTCGTGGTTGGTGGCAGGCGCTAAACAAATGCACCAAATCGCAGATGCGCCCCCAGCTGCATGCAGTAAAACATTCCTTATTGCAGGAGAATCAACGTGGTATTACGATTTACCGGATCAGAAATGAAAGGTGAATGGAATATCATGAACAAAATATTATTCTTCAGACTGTGCGTTGTAATTATTTTGCTGGTCTCGGGCGTGAAGGGCGCCACGGCGGATGCAATTGATGAGATTTCTGCCAAGATAGAGCCGAATCGAAAGGTGACTTACAAAACAGTCGGAGACAGGGAGTTGCAGCTTCATGTTTTTGAGCCTGACAACCTGAAACCGACCGATCGTCGTCCCTGTTTCATTACAATTCACGGTGGCGGCTGGACCGGCGGTACGCCGCGTCGCCAGTATCCGTTTGCCAAACATTATGCGGAACTTGGACTGGTAAGCATCAGTATTGAATACAGGCTTGTTAAGGCTGGTTCCACGGTATTCGATTGCGTCAAAGATGGCAGATCTGCTGTACGTTATATTAGGGCTCACGCATCGGAGTTCGGGTTAGATCCGCAGAAGATCGTTGTAAACGGAGGATCGGCAGGCGGACACGTTGCTGCCGGCACTGCATTATTTGAAGGTATTGACGAGGCAGGTGAGGACGTGTCCGTGTCGAGCGTGCCAAATGCCATGGTTTTGTATTTTCCGGTTATTGACACTTCCGTGGACGGCTATGGTAACTCCAAAATAGGAGAACGCTGGAAGGAAATCTCCCCTTTGCACCGTTTGACCAAGGTAGTGCCGCCGACAATCATCTTCCACGGGACTGGGGATGTTACTACGCCCTTCAAGGGTGCCAAGGCATTTCAAGAGGCCATGCTTAAATCTGGTAACCGCTGCGAACTGGATATTGCCGAAGGGGCTGTTCATGGGTATCTCATGCGTAAGCATGAGCTTATCAACGAAACTCTTTTGAAAACAGACGCGTTTCTTATATCGCTCGGTTTTCTGCCAAAGGCTAAAAGTCTTCTCATGGAAGGCTCTAAATAGGGTTTGCTTCCATCAGATGGTTCAGCCAAGGATGGATTTTATGATCAGTGTGACTGAGGTAAAGAGAAGCACTCCGTAGATCAAACCGGTGTAATGGGTGTCCTTCATCACCTTGACAAGAAAATACCCGAGTGCGACGCCCGCCGGTATCAATGGTAACATGTATGCTCCAAGCACGAGATTGGCTGTTTCTATTCTTCCGAGATAGAGGAACGGGATCATCTTGAGCAGATTCAAGATAAAGAAGTATACGGCAGTCGTTCCTGCAAATACCATTTTATCAAGTCCCTGGGGCAGCAGGTACATTTGCATTATCGGGCCGGAAGCGTGTGCAAGAGTCGATACCATCCCTCCGCTGAAGCCATAGGCTGATCCTTTTGCGATTCCGGGCACAGCAGTATTTATCATTACTTTTTTCAGAATCCACTTGTTCGCTGCCTGATAGAAAACGAAGCCTAATCCGACGAGCCCGATGCAAAACTTGATTCCGGTGTCCGGGATGGAAAGCCTGGCTGCGTCACGCGAGACGAACAGTATGCTTCCAACCAGGATTCCGGCAATAGAACCGGGTATAAGCGGCTTCAATCTTTTCCAGTCTATATTGTTTCGGAAAAACGCCACGGCAAAAATATCCATTATGCAGAGTAGGGGCAACATAAAGGCCACCGCGGTTTTTGCCGGCTCGGTTTTCCCCGGCCAGGCAAGTATGAGCAGAGGCAGGGCAATGGGGCCGACGGGAATGCCACCCTTGCTGACACCGATCAGAAAGACTGAAACGGCGGTCCAGATCATTGCCGATATGGAGAAATTATCCATGATATTTCCTTTAAAAGGCAGAACGATTAACATTCATTGATAGTGAATACAAGCACGACCAGCATGAGCATCGAGGTGAATCAGCCGCTGGTTTGCCGAGTATGCTTGATGCGTTTGAACTTGCCACCTCTATTTCTTGAAGAGGTTGGAATGAGTTCCAGACACAGCGATTCCTCATCGGTCGTGTAAATAAGAATCCAGGCTGGCTCCACTAGATGCAATTCTGGTACTGTGATGAGAAAGAATTGGAGGAATTTATGCAGAAAATGACAATGCTGAAGAAAGTAGCGACACGAAAATATCCGGAGCAGGTGGTCCTTGTTACGACAAAAAGCCGTAAAGGGAAGATGAATGCGATGGCTGTCGGGTGGGTGGCAATCGCGTCCGGCGATCCGATGATGTTTGTGCTTGGTATAGACGATGGAGCATACACGCATGAGTTGATCCGTCAAACGAAGGAATTTGTCGTTGCATACCCGGGCGAGAAGATGGCGGCACAGGTGCTTTATGTCGGTAAAAACCATGGACATGCGCGGGATAAGATCAAGGAGTGCGGCATGAAGATCCAGAAAGCGGCAAAGATTCGTGCTCCGCTGGTCGCTGATGCTGTTGCAAATTTTGAATGCAAACTGGTTGATGTTTTTCAACCTGGAGACTGTCCCCTGGTGGTCGGGAAGGTTGTTGCTGTTCACGAGAATAGAAGCCCTGCAGTGAAGAGGCTTTATACAGTTGGACCGGGTCACACGATGGGTAGTGTCAGGATCAAGAATGGCTGAGGTCAGGTTGCTGATTGAGCCGGCAACAGTTCTTTAATTGCAGTTAGCAGATCGTCGATAACCCACGGTTTGCGGATAGTTCTCTCTACTCCAAGCTTTTTGACTTCCTCTTCAATCTCAGGGGTGAGATAGGCGGAAATCAGAATTATCGGCATAGAGGGCCTGCATTCGCGGGCAGTCTTTATGACATCTACTCCGTTTACCGGCCACATTCGCATGTCTGTGAGAAGAAGGTCGAAGTGTTCTTCGGATTTTATCCGCTGTTTTGCTTTGTCTCCGCGCAAGGTTCCGGCAACACTGTGTCCATCGGATTGGAGCAGGTTGCTAAGTACACAGAGAATGCTGGGTTCGTCGTCAACTAACAGTATACGTGCCATCTGATCTCCTGACCTTTTCCTTTTTATAAACATATCATTAAAGAACAGATTCAACAAGGGGGAATTGACGCGGACATGGCGATTGAATAGTATCCATAACTTACAGCGATTTGGTCCTTCAACTGGAGAAAAGCATGAAAAGAGTATCCGTCATGGTTTCTTTCTGTTTAATAGCATTTGCTGCAATATTCACCTTGTCTGGAAAGGCGGATAACGTTCCGAAGGATGAAAACCTGGTTGCGCTGTTTGCTGATTTACATATCACTGCGGAAGCGAATCCGGTGCATCAGCGTGCAGGGCTGTCACAATGCATACAGGATGTTCTTGCATGTAATCCGCGTCCGGCAAATGTGCTGTTGTATGGAGATATATCTTTTAATCACGGCGCAACAAATGATTATCGCCAGTTAAGGGAATTGATAAAGCCGCTGGAAGATGCTGGCATTCGCTGGACAGCCTGCTTTGGCAACCATGATCGACGGGAGGCATTCTTTAATGTTTTCCCAGACCGCAAGAGCGAGGCACCGCTTGTTCCGGCACGACTGGTCATCCTGATCAAGACACCGAATGCTGATTTTATCATGCTGGATTCATGCCTGGAAGGACCAGTAAATGGTGGTATTGATGATGCCCAGCGGGCATGGTTGCAGAAAACACTGGCTGAGTATAAGAAGCCGGTTTTTGTCGGGGCACATCATCCGATCAGGGAAACCGGAGTGGCAGATCTGATGGTGTCCAATGCCGCTTGTGCGGGATACATTTATGGACATAACCACACATGGAAACAGGAATCTACAAATGGTGTTGCGACGCTGTGTTTGCCATCCACGGGGCATTGGGGTGATATCGGATATGTGCTGGTAAAGATGACTACTGAAGGAGCGGTTTTTACTCTTTACCAGAGAGATTATTACACACCACGTCCGGCTGCTAAACCTGAGGATGTAAAACCCGAATGGAAGCAGCGCGTGCAGAAGAACAACGGTAACGAATGGCATGTGACGTTCAAGCGTTAGAAATAATAATGGAATTAAGCGCGGTTATTACTGTGTTTTTATAATGATACATAGATGACTTTCAGTATGTGCGGGTAACTTGTCGGTCGGCAAGTCGCACGTTATGGGTCACAGGGGAGTCCGCTAATGAAAAGAATCGCAAGTCTGCTCGTTGTCTGTTTGGTTGCCGGGTTATTGATGGCTGATGACAATGATGGTTTTGTGTCGATGTTTAACGGGAAAGATCTTTCAGGGTGGGAGCCCTGCAATATAGCGCCGGAAACGTTTTCGGCACGTGACGGTATGATTGTTACGACAGGCTCGCCGATCGGCACCCTGCGAACTGCAAAGATGTACGAAAATTTTATCATTGAATTTGAGTGGCAGCACATGAAAGCAGGCGGGAATTCGGGGCTCTTTATCTGGGCTGATGGATTGCCTGTCGCCGGCTCGCCTTTTTCTCGAGGTATTGAGGTCCAGGTACTTGACCCGGGTTTCAATGTAAAAGGCAAGAATGAGTGGTACAGTACGCATGGCGATATCTTCGCTGTAAATGGTGCGACGCTGACTGTTGCAGGGCGTATCTCGCCGAATGGTCAACGCAGTTTTCCTTCCGAGGAGCGTACCAAGCCTTCTCCCGAGTGGAATCGTTACCGGGTGGTGGCAAACAACGGTGATATCAGTCTCAGTGTGAACGGCAAGGAGGTTACCATTGCCAAGGCTGCCTCTCCCCGTAAGGGCTATCTCATGCTGGAATCTGAGGGCTCGGAGTGTCATTTTCGTAATCTTCGTATAAAGGAGCTGCCTTCCACGAATCCAAAGCCTGAAGAAGTGGCGAAAGAGGCCGACGGTTTTGTGCCGCTTTTCACCGGCCTTGATTTGAGGAATTGGAAGGTGCCTGAAGGTGACAACGGTCATTGGAAGATTCTGAACCAGGTTATTGATTACGATGCAAGGAGTGAAGCGTCCGGTGACAAGAGCCTTTGGAGTGAGAAATCTTACGGTGATTTTCAGCTGGTCGTCGACTGGCGTATCAAGGAGACACCATACCAGAATCCCCGTGCGTGTAATATTCTTCCTGATGGAAGCGAGGAAAAGGATGCCGCAGGAAAGTTGGTAAACATCACCATCCCTGATTCCGATTCTGGTATTTTCCTGCGTGGTCAGGGTAAGTATCAGGTTAACATCTGGTGCTGGCCTGTAGGCTCCGGAGAGATGTATGGTGTAAGGCGTGATCCTGCGATGCCGCCTGAGGTCAAGGCCGGGGTTACTCCGAAAGTGAAAGCCGACAGTCCTGTGGGAAAATGGAATCGTTTTGATATTACTGTGCGCGGCAGCAAGGTGAGTGTAATTCTTAATGGCAAGACAGTTCTGCCCGGCGTTGAGATTCCTGGTCTGCCGGATAAAGGTGCCATTGCATTGCAGCATCACGGTGGTATGAAGGATGGCAAGTGGAACAGTCCGCCATCGCTTCTCCAGTTTCGCAACATTTTTGTTCGCGAACTGAAGCCATAAAACGGGAAATATCCCGTAGGCTGCTGATTTATACATAGAAGTCAGGGGCTGAATCTGGAGTCACATACATGAAGAATATTTCCATCATGTTTTCTTGCTGCTTGTTGATGTCTGTCGCAGGCGCTTTCTGTTCAGGCTCTGTTGATTTTTATGTTGCGCCAGACGGTAATGACAGCTGGTCCGGCAAGTCTGTCAAGCCGGCATCAGATGGCAGTGCTGGCCCGTTTGCAACACTGGAAAGGGCACGGGATGAGATTCGAAGGTTGAAAGCTGGAGGTGCTTTACAGGGGCAGGTTACCGTGTTTGTCAGGGGTGGAACATATTCCATGAAGAATACCCTGCTTTTGAACGAGAGCGATTCCGGTATGTCCGGAATGCCTATTGTTTACCGAGCATATAAGAATGAGAAGCCCGTATTGATCGGAGGTAAACAGATTACGGGTTTCTCGACTCACAAGGGATCTATTCTGAAGGCTGACGCAGGCAGTCAGGGGTTTAAGAATATTTATTTCAGGCAATTGATATTTGACGGGAAGAGACAGCATCTTGCACGTTACCCTAATTATGATTCAGAGAATCCGTATGGAGGTGGCTGGGCATATGTGGAAGGGAAATGGGTCGAACTTTACCGTGAAATTCCAGGCGAGGTGAATAATGCATTCACGTGTAAACAGGAGAATTTCAGG
The DNA here is from genome assembly GCA_001804885.1 of Lentisphaerae bacterium RIFOXYA12_FULL_48_11. Classification (GTDB taxonomy): domain Bacteria; phylum Verrucomicrobiota; class Kiritimatiellia; order UBA8416; family YA12-FULL-48-11; genus YA12-FULL-48-11. The sequence goes on along the minus strand of MHBM01000157.1, from coordinate 23,103 downwards.
GAATGGTCCAGGCCGGAGGAGATGGATGTGTTTGTTTTTCCGCGGTATAACTGGTGGAACAACATCTGCCGCGTTAAGTCGATTAACCGTGAGACGCGGCTGATCTCGCTTGCCAATCATGCCTCGTATGCCATAAGGCCGGGAGACCGATACTATTTTCGTAACGCGCTGGAAGAGCTTGATGTGCCTGGTGAGTGGTATCTGGACAAGCAGACCTGGACGCTTTATTTCTGGCCGCCGGCATCAATGGAAGGGCGCGTAGTCTGTGCCCCGACGATGCGTACGATTCTTGAGATGCGCAATGCCGGCGATGTGACTTTTCGCGGAATGACATTCGAATGCTGCGAGGGCACTGCGGTATCGCTGAACAATACGACCAATTGCCTGGTTGCGGGATGTACAGTTCGGAATGTCGGAGATTATAACGGGTCAGGGGTTTCGATTAACGGCGGTACAAAGAATAGTGTGGTTGGATGTGATATTTTTGAGACCGGAAGCAACGGGATAAGCATAGGTGGCGGTGACAGGAAAACACTCACGTCTGCGGAAAACTTTGCGGACAATAATTATATCCACCATGTCGGGGTCTTTTACAAGCAGGGTGTGGGTGTCAGCCTGCATGGTGTTGGTAACAGGGCTTCCCATAACCTGATCCATGACGGTCCGCGAATGGGGATCATGTTCAGCGGGAACAATCTCGTAATTGAATACAATCACATCAGGCATATGAACCTTGAGACTTCGGATACCGGTGCGGTTTATACCGGCGGACGGGACTGGATCTCGTCACGCGGGACTGTCATACGGTACAATTATTTTCATGACATGCTTGGATACGGGCAGAATAAGGACGGAGATTGGGTTTCCCCGTTTTATGCATGGGGCATATATCTCGATGACAATACGGGCGGTGTAGATGTTTTTGGTAATATAGTGGCACGCTGTTCCAGGGCGAGTATTCATCTTCATAACGGTCGAGACAACCTGGTGGAAAACAACATCTTTGTTGAAGGCAAATTGCAGCAGATTGAATGTAACGGATGGACGGATCATCACAGCTACTGGACTAATCATCTGCAGACGATGATCAAGGGATACGAGATGGTGTATGATCAGCCTGCGTGGAAAAATATGAGAAACATGAACCTGCATCCGACTAATGCTGTTCTGCCGGATCATACAATCATGGCGGGCAACAAGGTGTTTCGGAATATCGTATATTATAATGATCCCAAGGCAAAATACCCTGGAGTTCGTAATTTTTCATTTGCGCATAATGAATGGGATTCGAACATTGTCTGGCATGCTGGTCAACCGCTGTTGACAGGGCAGAAGCAGTTCGGGAAAACTCTTTCGTCTAATCTGCTTTCAAATGCAGGTTTTGAGGAAGGTGTTCCCGGTGTTATGCCGCGACAATGGCAATGGCAGATATGTCCGACGAAAGAGGCCAAGGCCGTTATAGTTGAAGATGGGGCCGCGGAGGGGAAGCGTTGCCTGTGTATCAATGCCGCATTTGCAAAAGAGAAGAAGCGCGATAATTACCCCATAGTGGTCAGTAAGGATTTTTCTCTTGAGCAGGGGCGCTGGTACAGGCTTGCTGCCAGATTGAAGGCTGCAAAATCGGAAGCCAAGGCGGGTTTGATGGTTCAGTCGTATATTGCAAATGTTTATTTCTGGGCCAACTGGCCGCGCGAGGTAAAGGTGGGGACCGAATGGAAGGAGTACCAGTTTACTTTCAAGGTGCCGGGCCAGGGTGATAAAGATTACAATGAAAAAATGAAGGCTTTTCGTGTGCGGCTGGATTTCCCTGAAGAGGATGGCCGTTTGTTTGTGGACGGTGTTTTGCTGACTGAAGTGGAGATGCTTGACGAATGGGCTTCATGGCAGGCGCTTGGCATGGACAGGCATTCACTGGAGGCGGATCCGCGGTTTGCTGATCCTGGCAAAGATGATTACCGTCTGAAGTGGCGATCACCGGCGTTTAAACTTGGATTTAAACAGATACCGGTGGACGAGATTGGTCCGTATAAGGATGGACTTCGCGCTTCCTGGCCGATTGTTGAGGCTGAGGGTGCCCGCGAGAAACCGCTGTGAACGTACGTCCATATTTATTGATTGTTGTCATCTGCTCTTTATTTCTGATCCAGGGTAGGGCTGGGCCGCTGGACCCGCCGCATGGCAGGATCGGTACGCCCGGCGGTTCATCGCGAGAATTCACCACGAGCGGTCGCGCTCTACCATTTAAGGGATTCGGAAAAGATCTCAATACGGTGGATGGCCTGCAGATTATAGGTTCTGACACTGTTGATTTCGGGAAATATCCTGCGCGGGAACGAAAAGTTGCCAACTTCATGGTGAAGAATTCCAGTAAGACGACTATCAAGATCGGCAGGATTTACAAGACATGTGTATGTGCCACGGCAAAATGTGACAAGTCAGAGCTTAAACCAGGCCAGCTGGCTTCGATTGAAATTGTCATTCTTCCTAACTCAATATATGGCAATTACTCCAAGCCGACATATTTTGAGAACACGGACGTCAATAACCGGTTCCTGGGTGTGACGGTAAAGGGTACGGCAGTTCCCCTTGTTGAAATAGCCCCCTGTGATTTTGTGTATGCCGGACGCATTGAGACTGGTCGAGAATGGAAGAGTTCATTTGACCTGACAGCCACCGAGGCCGGTGTTAGGCTGGGCCAACCGGAAGTAAAATGTGACTATCCTGTTGAAATTACATTCATTCCGATCTCCGGGCAAAATAAATGTCAGCATAAACTTGATATAAAGTTATGTCCTATCGCAACTTCCTGTGACTTTCAGTGTAGTGTGATAATCCCCGTACTGTTTCCGACAAATCAGCCTGCACTGTCCATTGGCATTGCCGGCAAAATTGGAATTGAAATGATTGCTTTTCCTGGAACATTCCGGATGGTTGTTTCAACAAATGATATAATCCGGTCTTTTAACCTGAGGGTACTTGGTGACACTGCCAAGGTGCTTGATCCGGGGCAGTTAAAACTTCCTGATGAAAAAGGTTTCTCCTGCAAGGTGGAGCAGGCTGGGGACGGTAAAACCATCGATGCCGTGGCTACTTTTACGCCTGAATTTGTAAGCGAAGTGCTCGAGCAGGGGAAGAAGGAATTATATTTTTCGATTCCAGGAATTGCATCGGCCAGGGTGGTATGCCTTGCTGTCCAGCCGTGTCTTTAGGCCGTTCCGGTCTTCCGCAGTTCTTTTTTTTGGAAGAATGTATTAGAACTCGTCTTTGTTGTTGGTGAGTTGTTCTTCCATGTAGTCTGCGCCGTTGACTACCAGCTTGATGGCTGCTTCCAGCGCAGCATTCGATGCGTCTGCCGGAAGTTTCTGTGCGAGGATAAGGCGGTATCCGTCCGACCAGCGATGCATTTCCCAGCCGCCGATTTTTTTTGTGGCCGAATCCTGAAGGAGTTTTGCCATAATTTCGGCGGAAGGCAATTCCTTTGACTTCCATGAAGTTGCCCAGATTCTCCTGTATTCAGTTCCCATAAAGGATTCTTTCTTGGAGGTAACAAAAACCTGATGGGATCTTTCCTTGCCGAAATTAAAGACTAATCTGCAGGTTCCTTCCGGATTAACATCATAGCGGAGTTTCGATCCATCAAGCGCTTTCTTGAGCGTAAGGTCCAGATTCGGGTTAAGTTTTTCTGTGCCAGGAGCTGCAACAGGGGTTTTGGAATCAACGGTTGATATCTTTGCAGGTGTGGCGGGAACAGCTTTTGCGGGGGCTGCAGGTGCCGCAGCTCCAAAACTGTAAACAGCGAAGAGGGAAGAGGACAGGATTGAAGCAACGATGATACGAGGCAGTCGAGAAGAAGCGTTCATAAATTTATACCTCCATATGGCAAATGATTGTCAAAGCGGGTTTTATACAGGAATTCTTCTCATTCTTCCAGCCCTTATATGAGGAATTCTTGTGACAGTAATGTATGCGATTGTTTTCAGCTTATTGGCTTGTCCCCGGTAATTTGATATAGCCAAGGCCATGTATTCTGACAGGCGGTAATTGCCTTGAACTTCCTGATTGACCCTGCAGGGTGTCAGAATCTATAATTCACAACATGAAGATTGCCTTGCAGCTTTCATCGTTTCTTTTATGTTCCCTCTTATTATCATATCTGCCTGCAGGTGAAGATGACCCAGCCGGGCCACCCGGTTCTGTTGAAACCAGGATGAAGACTCTTAACCAGATTGAGCCCAGGGTGTTGATTACCAGTTTACCTTATACCATAACTAACAGAGGGGCTTATTATCTTACGCAGAATCTGACAGGTGTCCCTGGTTCCAATGGCATTATCATTTCGAGCAGTGATGTTGATCTTAATCTGAACGGGTTCTCGCTGATAGGAAGTGGAACGAATATCGGCAGTTCCGGGATAGTGCTTGATCTTATAACCAATCTGTATATGAACCTGACCATTCATAATGGCATTGTCAGCGGGTGGCCGAATGCAGGCCTGGTTTTGATTGACGGACTGAACTGTCGTCTCAAAGGGATTTCTTCCGTTGGTAATGGGCTTCAGGGTGGCACAGGTATTTACATAGGTAAGGACTGGGAAGTGGAGGATTGCATTGCATTCAGGAATTATGGGCCCGGTATTTCGATCGGCAACTATAGCAGGGTACGCAACTGTAGGGCACGGGAGAATACAGGTAATGGGTTCCATACAGGGATAGGTAGTGTGATAGAAAACTGTGTTTCTGCAGAGAATAAGGCCTATGGTTTCTTTGGCCAGACGGAGAGTATTATTCGAGATTGCGTGGCAATATGTAATACTAATGATGGTATTTATGTCGGGCCCAATTCGCTGGCACTCAATAACCTTTCAAGCGAAAATGGGGGACATGGCATCAGTGCTGGCGGAGGATCGCGCATGCATGGGAATCTCTCGTCTTTAAATAAAGGGGATGGCATAAATGTCGGGGCCGACTCAGTTGTAGAGAGAAATCAGATGAGTGGCAATGCTGGTGCCGGTGTAAATGGTGGATGGGGATGCCGTGTTGAGGCCAATCACGCCACGGCCAACAGTGCCGGATTCCTTGCCGCAGAAGGTTCAAGAGGAAACCTGTTTATCGGCAATTCCGCGCTGAACAATGTAACAAATTTTGTCACTTCCCAGGATGCCAATTTCGGGCGTATAGTTTATACGAATTCCCTTGGTCCTGAATTTGTTGTGACAAATTCGTGGTCCAATTTTGACCTGCAGTAAAGCCTGTTGTTTTGCGCTGCATCCGCAAAGTACCTGTACGTGTCTAGGGTAGCTTCTTTTGCATTATCCTGATCATTACAGCGCCATGCACGGAAACCTGTGTGGTAAACTGGTCTGAAAATTCTCCAAGATCTTTCTGTTGCCATAAATCGCGTACAATATATTTACCGCTGATGCCGAGGTCGGACCATTTTGCGGTTATGCTGGAATCAAGGAACCCGCGATTAAACATTCCAACAGCTTTGGAACCATCTTCCAAATCCTTCGACCAGACCTCAAGGTCGTTGGTGACGGAGATTCTGCCGGCCTGTTTACCGAGAGGATCCTGGTTAACATCAAGTACTTCGTCATTGGTAAGAAGATTAAGTGTAAACTCGTCAAGCTTTTCGAGATCACAGCCGAGGAGTAATGGTGCGGACAGCAGACACCAGAGTGTGATGTGGGTATACTGCTCGTTTGGGGTCAGTTTGGTTGGGTGAAGGTTCGGCCCCCATCCGACATGGCCCACGACCAGCATGTCCGGATCATTCCAGTGACCCGGCGCGGCAAATTTCTTCCATTTATCCTGAGAAAATCCAATGCCGTTCATACTTTCCCAGGTGTCTGTGATATCGCCTGTAGTTCGCCAGCAGTTTGCAAGCCTTGCCCAGTCAGCAGCATGATCAAATGGAGCGCTGTTGGAAAGGCTGTAAAGGATATCCCTCCCGCACCATCGGAGTGCTGTTGCCATATCACTCACGTGTGGAACATCAAGCAAGTGCCAGTCATACTTCAGATAGTCGATTCCCCATTCGGCCCATTGATGTGCATCGTTCTCGTGGAAGCGGTATTTACCATGTACCCATTTTCCACTGTCCTGTGGATCTTTCCAGTCTCCGTTCTCGTTGTTACTTGAACCGCCAGGAAACCCGGCATATGAGGTTATCCATGGTGTGGAATAGATTCCCACCTTCAGCCCCATGCCATGTATCTGGTCGCAGAGCCCCTTTATGTCCTGAAATTTGTGATTACCCTGCAGAGCTTTATTGTGCCCGGTTCTTTTGCCCTGCCATGTGTCATCGATATTTATATACGTCCAACCGTGGTCAGCAAGGCCAGATGTGACCATAGCCCTTGCTGACCTTAGCACTTTGTCGGCATCAACCGACCCGGCCCAGCAGTTCCAGCTGTTCCATCCCATGGGTGGTGTAAGTGCTATCAGGTTGGAAACAACAATCTTGAATTCACGCTCTGCTTGTCCTTTAGCATTCCGAGCAAACAAGGTGACTGGATATTCTCCGGCCTTTGTGATGCTGCCGGTGATTTGCCCGGTTTTTTTCTCTATTGTGAGGCCGGAAGGCAATCCTTTTGCGGAAAACTTCATGGGACGTTGACCGGTTGCGGTAACTCTGAAAAGGAAAGGTGAATCGGGCCTTACACCGAAAATTCTCGGACCCGTGATGCGTGGAGCAGCGACAGGTTTAGGGGTCAATATCCGGCCCTGTTCCATGTCAGGCTGAAAATTCATTGTTTGTGGCTTTTCTCCTGTTACTTCAAGTTTTGCATCTGCCCAGTCGGCGTGATCATCGTCTATTCCATCACCTGCATCGCCGACACGAAGCATCAATATTCTGACATCTTTTACATCAAGATCAACCTTTTGCGGAGATTGTCCGCCTTTCATGATGCCACTTTTCCACAGGATTTTATTATCACCGATTACATTGAACTCAACGCTTCCCTTGCCATCCGTTTCGTCATCAACACCAACACTTGCAGAAAATTTCTCAGATCCTTTCTGAAGATCGATAACAAGCAGGCTGCCGGCGTGGGTGCCTATCCCGTGGTCGAAAACCTGGCTGGCAATGGTAATTTTGTTGTTTGCAACGGCCCTGTCGGACTGCGGCTTTCCCCAGCCCTGCTGGATCTTTTCAAGATCAAGAGAGGAAACCTGTACTGTTTCGCCGGATGAAGTTGATATCAACGCTGCTGCAGAGAATGCAGCAACAAAAAACACCATTATTCTATTCATATATCCTCCCATCACGAATTGTTTAAATAATATCATGCTTTCCCATGACAGGCAATAACTGTGGAAGGAGAATGAACAGAGATTGAAACCGGATAACACAACGCTGGAAGCCGTACCAAAGATAGGATAGCCATGGATTGCTGTTAACAGGATGCGGCAATCCATCGCATTATTACGGAGACCACGTACTGAATCTGTTTAGCTGTCAGTTGTTTACCTTCTGGAATGCGGTGCCATTTTTTTAAACAGGATCTGCAGCATGTGGCTGTGGCATGTTGCGCGATAAAGACAGGATGTCCTTTCATGGGGGTTTGTTTACCCTCGTTCTGCGGTTGTGCCGGTGCGAGCCGCTTGAGGATAAAATCTCTGGCATGCAGGTGGATTGTTTCCAGCCCCCTGGTTTCCAGGTAAGCGGATTCAGCCTCGCCGAGTTTGAATCGTGTTCTGAATTTTGAGCGACGCAGGCGTTCCCTGAGGCTGGTCCATGCCGGATTGGAAATTCCTTCGGAACCAGGAATGGCGCTAGGGACCGGATCAATTGAGTTTCTGGTCAACTCTTTCATCCATTATAATTATTTGCTTGGTCGGAAAGCAACTTTCGGTAATCGAGAGCCTTTTCTATAGCCATCAGAAGTTCTTCCGTTCTGAATGGTTTTTTAACATAAGCTGAAGCGCCAAGCTGGTCTGCTTCGATGGCTGAATCAACCTGACCATAGGCAGTGAGCATTATGACGGCCATGTTCGGGTATGTCTCATGCACAATGCGCAGTAACTCCATGCCGTTCATCGGGGCCATGCGAATATCAGAAATCATGAGATCAAATTCCTCTTCCATGAGAATCTGCAAAGCTTTTTCTGCGCCAAGAGCTGCGGCTGGTTCAAAACCCTCTGATTTTAGAAGGATTGTAAGAGTGTTTAATATTCCCTGTTCGTCGTCAACCAGCAGTATACGCGCCATAGCTACACCAGTTCCGTATGTTTTGAACCATCGTCAGTATATGAATTGAAATAAGCTTAATCCCTTTGGCACGGTACTGTAAAGATCGATTTTCTTGCCTGCGAACGGGCAGGCCAGGTGGGGTGTAATTCAAAAATGTGGGTCAATTCTCCATTTTCCGCGTTTGCGCGGAATGGAAACCGCAGGTAGCTGAAGCTTCGGCTCGAATGGGCCGTAGAAACGGCATTTGAAAGCATACGCTGATGATAGCGTACGCTACAGATCGGAACTATGCGTTGTGGACAAAGCACGCTTCTTGTAGAG
>MHBM01000157.1:0-14577 GCA_001804885.1 Lentisphaerae bacterium RIFOXYA12_FULL_48_11 | reverse complement strand
TGTCCGCCGAAGCTTCTCAGCAAAGGCTGGATCCACAGCCGAAATAGATCGAGGCCGCTCGTGGTGAATCCTCGCGATGAACCTGCGCGAAATGCCACATGCTCCCTCTTCCTCCCACAAATATGATTTACTCCCGGACAGGTGATAAGGACAGCTTCAGGCTTGCAGAGATTAGGGGTGTTTGAAACACTGCGGGGCGTGAAAATTGACTTAATATACATACAAAGGGGAAAGACCGGCTGATGTTGAGGCATTTTCTCAATCTGTATCAGGAAAGTAGGCTTACAATATGACAATTATTGAACAATTTATGGGACGTGAAGCCGGGCCGCTTATACAGTTTATCAAGTATGGGATTGCAGGAGGTGTTGCGACACTTACACATATTGTTCTGTTTCATCTCGTTGCCTGGAAGATCCTGCCGGCGCTACAGAAGAATGACTTTGCGGTTCAGGCGTTTAAACTTCATGTGCCTGATATGGATGATGCGACGCGGTCGAGGAATTCAATGCTCGATAATTTCATGGCATTTATTTTTTCCAATCTGGTTGCTTACATTATCAACATTTACTGGGTGTTTGAAAAAGGGCGGCACAGCATGCTTGTTGAGGTGGGGCTTTTCTATCTGGTTTCCGGAATAAGCATAGCAATCGGGACGTTCCTGATGGGATTCTTGATCAGGCGGTTCGGTATGCGCACGACATATGCATTTATTTCCAATCTGGTAACCGCCATCATGATAAATTATGCGGCCCGAAAATTTCTTATTTTCAAAGGTTGAGCCTTGCTGCCCATTTTTTGTCGGATCCAACCAATAGTGTCATTATGTTGCGATATAGTGCAGGTTAACAGTCGCAGATTACTATATCGTGACATTACGGCAGTTGAGTTCAGTCGTAACGTGTTGATCACCAACAATCAGTAAATATGGCACCCGGGTTGCTAATTAATTGCCATAATAATGAAGAGTTTTATAAATATTCTACTGATTTTGACTGTAATCCTAACGGTTAAAATCTCCGGTTTTGCGACTGAACAAGATAGCGACCTAAGCAAAACCGGAGATTCCGTCTCTTCTGGATTGTCCACCAATCACGGTATGGTTTTTAAGGGAGGCGTAAGCAGTGGTGTTACGCCTTTGCCTGTTTCGACGCCAAAATTCAGCGTATGGCGTTCCCTTGGGGCCATGCTCGTTGTAATTGGTGGATTACTGGCGGTTAATTCCTATTTGAACAAGAGGCGTGACAGTCTGTTTCGGGTAAGGAGCAAGAATAAAAGGATCGTCATACTGGAACGTGCGGCAATTGATCATCGCCGCAGTCTTTTGCTTGTCGAAGCCGATGGGCAGAGGATTGTTCTCGGACTTAGTCCTGATCGTATGGAGCCTGTGGCTGTTCTTTCCGGGAAAGCGCCGGACATTAGTGTAATAGGAAACAGCGATAAGGATAGTGGGAATCTTTCTTTTGCACATTCTTTAAAGACGCTTATTGGTAAAGGCGAGGAGGATGGGCGAAAGTGAATATTCCATTTCAAAAGCAGATCAACAACGGAATACGTATTAATAGTCTTGCACTCCAAAAGAGGCGCATGGTTCTGGTTTGTTGTTTTGTTACTGCCTGGTTCGCATTGGCTGAACCGATACAGGCCCAAACAAATGCACCGTCAGCTCCGATGGGGATCAGCATAAAATTTGACTCTCCTGGGACGCCAAAGGACATGTCGCAGGCGCTCAGGATTTTCCTTCTGATGACGGCTTTATCACTTGCGCCGTCTGCGATCATTATGATGACATCATTTACCCGGATATTGATTGTTCTTGGGTTTCTAAGGCAGGCGCTAGGAACGCAGCAGGACCCGCCAGGCCAGATTCTTGCAGGAATGTCTCTGTTTCTTACGATTTTCATCATGATGCCCGTATGGCAGAAGATAAACACGGACGCAATTCAGCCGTATACTTCCAGTCAGATCACGCAGGAGGAGGCATGGGAGAAGGGCGTTGCCCCGCTAAAGACATTCATGGGGAAACAGACGGGAGAGAAAGAGCTAATGCTTTTCCTGGAGCTTTCCAAGTCGGCGGTGCCAGCCAAGATGGAGGATGTTTCTCTGCATGTTCTTATTCCGGCGTTCATGATCACTGAGTTAAAAACTGCGTTTCAGATGGGGTTTCTTATATTTCTACCTTTTCTTGTGATAGACCTTGTTATTGCATCTACGCTGATGTCGCTTGGCATGATGATGCTGCCGCCAATGATGATTTCGCTTCCTATCAAGCTTCTGTTTTTTGTTCTGGCTGATGGCTGGGTTCTTGTGATGAAAGGCATATCGACAAGTTTCTCGTTGTAATTTACAAGATGAGGAGGGATCTGTGACACCGCAATTGGCATTGGATCTGGCATATGGCGCGATAATTCTCTCGGCAAAACTGTCTGCCCCTGTTCTTATTTGTACCATGGTTGTCGGAGTAGGAATGAACATTCTCCAGACAGTACTTTCCATCAAGGATATGAGCATGTCCTTTGTGCCAAAGGTTATTGCGGCTGCGATTGTAATGGGTTTTGCCATGCCATGGGCGATCAACCTGATGTCCTCATATTTTGAACAGACTTACATGATGTTCAGGCAGGTGGCGCCTTGAGGGGATGAGGGAAGAGGGGGGAATATGGAACTTAATCTGGAGTTTTATCCTCAGGCGGTTATCTTGTTGTTCAGCCGGATGGCATCACTTTTGATTTCATTGCCTTTCTTTGGCGGGAGTCAGGTTCCTGCACCCATGAAGATGGGAATAGCATTTGCCATGTCGGTAGTGCTTTTTCCCCAGTTATCCCCGGAATGGATAAGCATGGCAGGGCAGATCAATACTTTCTTCGAGATGTTTATTGCAATGTTGAATGAGATCCTTATCGGGGCAGGAATGGGCCTTCTTTGCAATGCTTTTTTAGCAGCGTGTACTCTTGCAGGAAATATTATTGGAATGGATACCGGGCTTTCGATGGCGCAGGCTATGGATCCGGTTAACGGGGTATCTGGTTCGATATTGAGCAGCATAATACAATATATCGGGATACTGATGGTCCTGATTCTGGGCGGTCATCTGGTTTTGATGAAGATTCTGGTTGTGAGTCTCCAAACCTGCGCTGTGCCGATGCAGTGGCTGAATGATGGTTTTATTATGGCGCTGGTATCTACAGGCAAAGACATGTTTTTATTCGGGTTAAAGCTGGCTTTGCCGGTGGTATGTATTTCTCTTTTGATGAATGTCTGTTTCGGGTTGATTTCACGTCTGGCGCCGGATTTTGATATTCTGTTTCTTTCACTTCCTGTTCGACTGGGTATTGGTCTTGCGGTTTTCGGTTTGACCCTCCGGTTCGCAGGTGGAGTGTTTGAGGGTATGATCGAAGCGATGCTTAACCGCTGTGGAGCTGTATTTGCAGGTTAGAACTTAGAGCTAAGTTGCAACTTGAGGGTCGATTCTGGAAGCGAAGAAATTGCCGCAGATGTCGCAAAACGCGCATAAAGGATGAGAATGCAGGGGATGAATCATGGAAGGTAAAGACGGCAGGACTGAACCAGCAACTGCAAAAAAACGCGGTGAAGCGAGGAATGAAGGCAATGTGTGTGTTTCGCCCGAAGTCGTTTCGCTGTTTGTTCTTTTGCTTGCCTTGCTGTCCCTCAGGATCATGGTGCCATCTTTTTTCCAGACTATCGGTGCGATGATTTTTAATGCCGCTTCATTTGAAGATTTACATGGTTGGAATGCTGAAAAAGTCACCAGTTGGTTTAATACCGGTTGTATATCGATTGGATTTATGGTGGCTCCGGTATTTATCGCGGTTATTGCAGGGACTGTTATTGCCACATTGATTCAGACTGGGCCGATAATCAGTACTAAAGCATTACGTTTCAAGCCGGGAGCTTTTAATCCGTTGAACAACATAAAGTCGTTATTCTCGTTCCAGAGCATAGTAAATATATTTATTTCTGCCCTGAAGGTAATCCTTGTTTGTCTGGTTGTTTATCTCATGACCAGAAATCACGTGGAAGTGCTTCTTTCCCTTCATAATTTCTCCACAATTGACTCACTCCAATGGGCTTTGAAGCTGATCTTTCGTATATCGATGACCATTGTGGTTGTTTTTGTAGGTGTTGCGGCAATTGACTGGGTATATAAAAAATACCAGTACGAAAAGGGCCTCATGATGAAGAAGGAAGAAGTGAAGGAGGAGATGAAGCAACAGGAGCAGAATCCTATAATAAAACGTGCCCAGATGAAGAAAATGCGTGAATTCAGCCTTATGCGCATGATGGCGGCTGTTCCTAAGGCAAATGTCATTATAACCAACCCTACGCATGTAGCCGTTGCTCTGGAATATGACCCGGAGACGATGGATGCCCCTAAAGTTGTCGCAAAAGGGCTCAGGCTTGTCGCGCAACGCATCAAGAAAATTGCCGCAGAGCACAACATTCCAATCGTTGAGAGGCCAGAAGTGGCTCGTAGCCTGTATAAACACGTGAAAATAGGCCGGGAAATACCCTCCCGGTTCTATGAGGTCGTGGCAGAAGTACTGGCATTTATCCATAAACTCGGCCGTGGAATAAAGATTGCTATATAAGTAGACGCCCTTCTTGGTAGGGCACCACGGTTAGCAGGAACTTATGAGTCAGACTGATACAGAAACAGGCAAAATCAGCGTCAGGCAGGTAGATCTCATTATGGGTGTCCTGCTTGTAATGATCCTGGGAGTTCTGATTGTCCCCATACCTACAGCAGTTCTTGATGTTCTTCTTGTAACAAGCATAGCAGTCAGTGTGCTTGTCCTGTTACTTACAGTCCAGGTGCAGAAACCTCTGCAGTTGTCTGCCTTTCCTTCGTTACTTCTGTTACTAACACTATTCAGGCTTTCCTTGAATGTGGCTTCCACCAGGCTGGTTCTTGGGAACGGATTTGCAGGAAACGTGATTCAGGCGTTTGGTGATTTTGTGGTTGGAGGAAATTATGTAATTGGTGCCGTGATATTCCTGATCTTAACCACGATTAATTTTGTCGTTATCACGAAGGGTTCTGGTCGTATTGCTGAAGTAGCTGCGCGTTTTACTCTGGATGCCATGCCCGGCAAGCAGATGAGTATTGATGCCGATCTGAATTCCGGAGTTATTGACGAGAAAGAGGCGATAAGGCGCCGCCAGGAGCTTTCTCGTGAGGCTGATTTCTACGGGGCCATGGATGGCGCGAGCAAATTTGTCCGCGGTGATGCTGTGGCCGGTCTTTTGATCACGGCAATTAATATATGTGGTGGTTTTGCCGTCGGTATGCTTCAGCTTGGCATGACTGCCAAGGTTGCCCTTGCCCGTTATACCCTTTTGACTGTTGGTGATGGTCTTGTTTCCCAGATACCGGCTCTGATTGTTTCGACAGCGGCTGGTATGTTGGTGACCCGTGCCGCATCTGATGCCACGCTTGGCGAAGAAGTTAGCAGACAGCTTTTCCTGAGACCAAAACCCCTTGTCATGACCGGTGGCATTCTGGCCATAATTTCCCTGATGCCTGGCTTGCCTTTTCTGCCTTTCATGGTTCTTGGCAGTGCAATGGGTGGGCTTGGCTTGATCGTGCAGAAGGGCGGTCATGAACTCAATGGCACCGAAAAAGGCAGGGAAGCCTTAGGATCTGGCGAACAGGGTGGCCTGGATAAAACCAAGGCTCTCCGCCAGGGAGCAAAACAGATACCTGCAATGTCGCCCATGGATATTGAGATTGGTTTCGGCCTGGTTCCTCTGGTTGACAGGAAACAAGGTGGCAAGCTTATTGACCGCATAGGTCTGGTCAGGGGGCAGATCACGGAAGAATTAGGCTTTGTTCTGCCGCCGGTTAATGTGCGTGACAATATACGGTTAAAGAATAATGAATATTGCATACGTATTCGCGGGCTTGAAGTTGTTCGAGATATAGTGCGGCCTGGAATGTTGCTGGCCATCAATCCCAGCGGGGAGGCAAAACTGGAAGGTTTTGCTTCGGTACGTGAACCGGCCTTCGGTTTTGAGGCTTACTGGGTTCCGGAAGACAAGAGGGATTTTGCCGAATCCAAGGGTATGACTGTTGTCGACTGTGCCAGCGTTATTACGACTCATCTGGCCGAAGAGGCCAAGAAACATGCCGAGGAGATTCTTACCAGGCAGGATGTTAGCGACATGGTAGATGGGCTCAAGGAATCACATCCATCAGTTGTACAGGAGCTCATCCCCAACAAGATGACCATCGGAGGAGTCCACCGTGTGTTACAGGGACTCCTGCGGGAACGGGTTTCCATCCGCAACCTGTCCCTCATCATGGAAACGATTTCCGATCATGTTGCTAAAACCCAGGATACAGCGTTCCTTGTGGAATTCTGTCGACGAGCATTGGGGGGGCATATATGTCACAGTCGTCTTGCGGTTGATGGAACACTTCCGGCGATAGGTGTACACCCCGAAGCGGAGAAGATGATAAAGAATGCCATTCATCGTGATGGGAACGATTTTGGAACACTTGCCTTGGAACCAGGTATGGCACGTGAACTGCTCAATGAAACCAAGTCTGCCGTACAGGCAGCAAAGGCAAGGGGATATGATCCTGTGATAATGTGTTCTCCTCTGATCCGTGCGCATCTGAGACGCCTGACCGAGCATGATTTCAGGGATTTAGCCATAATATCTTTCGTGGAGGTGCCGGATTCGGTGAAGGTCAACGTGCTAAGCATGGTGGCTCCTCCGAAACTGGCTGAGGCTGAAAAAGTATTAATGGAAACGTAATATGAAAATTAAAAGCTACAAAGGATCGTCTCTGGAAGGCATATATGAAGCAATTCATAAAGAACTGGGGCCTGAAGCCGTGGTTCTCAAGCCGCAGAAAATAAGGTCACTCGGAGGCTTACTGGGGCACACTCAGTACGAGGTGGTTGCCGTGGCAGAAGATGCCGAGGCTGATACCCATCTGCTGTCTGCATCGAAAATGGCGGCACTTGCCCAGTTCGAAAAGATTTCTGTACAGAACAAGGAAAAGCTTGAAGAAATGCAGAAACTGTTCAGTGAAATCAAGCAGGACCTGAGAGGTGTTTCAGGTAATACAACGGCTGCCTCGTTCTTGGATAATGTTATTCCTGATTTCGCAGAAGACTGGGATCCCCGTTTTGTGCGTAAAGTCAGGGAAAAGACCGGCGGGATATTTGATGGCGATCAGAAAAATATGATGGCCATAAAAGAAGGTGTAGCCGACCTGCTTAGAGTACAGGGCAAGCTTTCCATCAGCCGCTCAAAGAATCGTCCTCACGTTGTTGTCCTGGTCGGACCTACTGGTTCCGGTAAAACAACAACTCTTGCCAAGCTGGCGGCGCGCTGGTCATTGGAGGGCGGCTTAAAAGTCGGTGTAATAACGACCGATACTTATCGTGTTGCTGCAATCGACCAGATAAAGGAATATGCGTTGTTGCTTGGATTGGAGTTGAAGGTTGCATTTTCCGCTAGCGAGGCGGCAAGGGCTCTGGAATATTTCAAGGATAAGGATGTTGTTCTTGTAGATACTCCTGGAAGGAGTTTCTACGATCAGATGGGAATGATGGCGATGAAGGGCATCATTCAGGCCATGGGCAGGACCACCATGTTTCTCCTTGTTCCTGCATCTCTGGACAGGGGAAATGTGTCTGACCTGGTGAAGAATTATCAGGTGCTTAAGCCGGATTACCTGGTCGTTACGAAGACGGACGAAACCAGGCGATTCGGGGTGTTTACAACGTTGATGTGTGAGACGCAGTGTCCTGTGGCGTTTCTTACAAATGGACAGAGAGTGCCTCAAGATATAGCTTCTGCAAAGCTTGAAGATATAGTGAAGATGGTTACGGGTGAAGTAAAAGATATTAACACAAAGAATCATATTGCGGTGAAGATCGAGGAGGAACACATACCTCCATTCCAGATGCCGCCCCATTATGATGTATTTCGTGAGCCGGGTGAGGAGACGGGCATGGATAATCAGAAAGGAGATACAAACCTGTTTCCTCTTGAATCGGAAGCATATTCTGCTTCAGATTTTATTCAGAAACAGTGTGCGTAGGGAGACGCCGAAGAGATTCAAATGATGACTATTTCAAAAGACCAGGCCATGTCGCTGCGGCAGGGGCTGGATGGTTGTGATAGAAGTGTATTGTCCAGACGGCTGAGATGCATATCTGTATGCAGCGGAAAAGGCGGTGTTGGCAAGACAATGATATCTGTTGGCCTGGCTTTCTGGCTGGCCAGGATGAAGTACAAGGTGCTTGTTATTGATGGTGATCTTGGCCTTGCAAACGTGGATATACAAATGGGTTTGGATCCCAGGTTTACCTTGCAGGATGTTGTGCTTGGTCATTGCTCACTGGCAGATACGGTGATGAGAGTGGAGGGTGGGCCGGACGTTCTCCCGTCCGCGTCTGGAGCGCCTGAAATGGTAGATATGGGGAACGCCAGGCGTGAGATGTTTGTGAGCGACCTCATGAATTTTGCCGGTAATTATGATTTCATACTGATAGATGTCGGTGCAGGGATCGGCAAGGGTATAACGGCATTTCTTCAGGTTTCTTCGGAAGTTCTTGTAGTTGTTGCCAATGAGCCGACATCGATAATGGATGCTTATTCGCTGATAAAAATACTTCGCAAGAGTAAAGAGCCGCCCCCGGCAATGATAGTTGCAAACATGGTGCGATCGCTGGACGAGGGGGATCTGCTGGCGCAGAAGTTGAATAAAGTGGTGGTGAGGTTTCTTGGGATAGAATTACCTCTGGCTGGCACTGTGGTTTATGATGAGAGTGTGAAAGATGCTGTACGGGCCAGGTGCCCGGTGGTCAGTTATGCCAACGCTTCTGCGGCATCAAAATGTATCAAGGAGCTGGCGGAACGAATATGTTTACAACCCGGCAGCCGAGTGTCGCCCGCAGAAATGAAGGAAGTCTTTTTCGAGAAACTCGCCGATCTGGGCTTAAGGCAGAAAGTTGAGGGTGGCCAATGAGTAATGTTTTAAAACAACTGTCGGTGGCAATAGGAGGCCTGCTTTTTGTTGTCGTTTTGATTGTAGGTTTCCTGCTCGATATTCCTCTTGCTGTTTCAGTTTTCAGGGCCACAGTGGTGATGTGTGTCGGCAGCATTGTCGTTGCGTTATTCTTCAGGTTTTTTGCCGGAGTTCTCTATAGATTTGTTGCAGAACAGATTCTTCAGCAGAGAAAGGCCAAAAAAGATAAAGTCGCCGGTGCAAAGGAAGCAGAATTACCCGGCGGTTGAAAACTACACTAAGGGCAATGGTTGAGATATGGTTGAATTGGAACATCAAGAATTATGGGAGCTCTTCTGGTCGGAGCGTAACCCTGAGGCTGCTGGTCCGCTGATCCGGGCCTTCATGCCTTTTGTGCATAATATTCTTTCCAGGCTGGCCATTAACCTCCCATCGCATGTCCGCACGGATGATCTGCTGCAATGTGCGGTTGTTGGCTTGTACAGTTCAATTGAACGGTTTGACTCCAATCAGGGTATTAAATTTGAAACTTTTGCATCGAAAAGAATACGAGGAGCCATTCTTGATGAACTTCGTAATTCCGACTATATGACCAGGACAGGACGGACCTGGCTCCGGAAAATCGAGGAAGCGATGCAGGCCTGGAGCGCCAAGCATGGTCAATTGCCCGAAGAAAATGAGTTGGCGGATGCGCTGGGGGTATCAACTGCCGAACTTGAGGCAATTATTGATAGCGCCCAACCCTGGATATCGCTGGATCAGGCGGTTGTTTCTTCAACGGGCGATCGTGATGTTTTCCTGAAAGATATTATCGCTGATACAACCAATCCGGGACCTGGCGAGCTGGTGGAACGTGAAGACATCCAGAAACATTTGAGGTCTGCTTTTAAAAGACTTGCAGTCAGGGAACAGAAAATAATGTATCTGTATTACTTTGAAGAGTTACGACTGGCGGAGATTGCAGTACTGTTTGATTTGACAGAGGCGCGAGTCTGTCAATTGCACGCCATCATATTGTTGAAGCTGAAAGCTATGATAAACGAATACGCGACGGGCAGGCGGAAGTAACGGGAGGAGGTGCAATATGAGTGAGAATATAGCAGGATTGCCCTCGAGTAATTACGCAACAGAAAATATTTATCGCGTGACACATATTGATCGTGATTCGGGAGGAAAGTCGGGGGAGGGGTTTGAAAGACACGCAAAGGAAGAGAAGGATGAATCTGCGGATACTGCGGAGCAATCATCGGTTATTCGGGACCTTGAACCTGCAGTAATACGTGACGATATGATTCTCAGTGATAGTGCAAAACAGATGCTGGAGTCTTCTGTCGGCACGGCTCCGGTAACGGTTCAGCCGAAGGAGTCCTTGCCGGAACAACCCAAGGACATCCCTTTGATCGAGGAGGGGACTGTTGGTTCCCGCATAGATATTACAGCCTGAAAAAAAGACGGTACACAGATCAATGGTGGTATCCGTAACGGCTGCTTATATCATGTCCATCAATGTTTCCCTGTTGAGTACCATGGTTGTGGATTTCAGTGCTGCCTGATAGGCGAGCTGTTTCTCTGCAAGTTCGGTCATTGCCTTTGCAATGTCGAGAGACTGCTCGGTGTCTAGAGAACTTTGAATGTTGGTTTCCCGTTGCGAGAGAAGCTCCTTGCTTATTGTCACCTGTTCTTCTCTTGCTCCAACTGTACTCACCATGGCTAATATGTGGTCGAGGCATTTGTTTGTCTGGTCCAGATCTGTTGTTTGTGAGGTGTTATTACCTGCCATTAGATTGTCGCGCAGATCTATAAGTGTCTGGAAAAGATCGACTTGGCTGGTCTGAAACATGGCGTTCGGGCTGGTTGTGGATGAACCCACAATATTGGCTTCCACATAAACACCGCGGTTGATTTCAACCTTCTTGGTCTGATCGCTACCGGAGTATGTGATTGTGTCTATCATGCCGTCTGCGTCTGTATCGGTGCCCTCGTAAGGCTTTGCATCGGTTCTCAGGCCGGCATATACGTAACGCCCGCCTTCTGAAAGATTTGCCATGTTTATCAATTGGGTAAGAAGACCATCAACCTCTTTTCCAAGAGAGACGCGATCCGAAGCTGAAAGGGTTCCGTCTCCCCCCTTGACCGTGATTTCTTCAATGCGCTGGAACAGGCTTGTCATTGACTGAAGTGTATTATCTGTAGCAGTTAGGTCTGTTTCCAGCCGTTCGGCATTCCTGGTGTATTGCTTTATATTTGCCAGGTCATCATTTAAGCGGGTTATCATTTCGTAAGAGCCTGGATCATCTGATGGTTTCATCACCCTGCGCCCGGACGATATCTGCTGTTGTAATTCAAAGAGGGATTGTTTGGAATTTGAAATGCCTGAATTAAGCACCCTGTATGTCATCTCTTGTGATATTCTCATGGAAAGATCAGTAGCAACCGGTATGCCGTACTGGGGGATATACTGAATAACCCTGTATTTCTGAAGTTTTCAGGAACGGGGCAAGGTATTTTTTGCCGTGGCGATGCAATTAATTCCATTCAGACAAAACACAACAAGGCCTTTTTATTGAAGAATTTCACATAATATTCTGCGGCATATGGAATGCTTTGTTCCTACGGCATGGGAAATGCGCTAATATTAAATGTAGAATGCTGTATCTGCCATAAAGTACATGGCGAGCATGGCTGGGTCCACCGTGACAGGGTAGCCATCAGTGGGAGAGTTTCTCACGGTTACTGTCCTTCATGTTATAGAAAGGCTCTTGTGGACCTTGAGAAGGACTTCTCCCTTTTTCGGTTACGTCCGGAATTGCTTACTGAAGCATAACTGTGGCTTGAGAGAGACTTTCGTTTGATGTAGGGGGTTTGTTATCCAGCGTGTCTCTTATGACTTTCAGCAGGTGGTTTACGTCAAAAGGTTTCTGGATAAACACTTTTGATTTCGAATAGATCATATCCCACATCTGCGGCTTGGAAACATGTCCGCTAAGTGTAATTACTTTTAGATTCGGTTTTAATTCTGAGAGTTTCATCAGGCAGGTCAGGCCGTCCATTTCCGGCATTTCCATGTCCAGCAAGATCAGGTCCAGTCTGCCTTTATGTTTGGATATCACGTCCAGAGCCTCCTTTCCGTTGTATGCCACCAGGGTTTGGTACCCGTATCGCTGAAGCAGGCGGGAGGTAGACTTGGTTATGATCTGTTCGTCGTCAACAACGAGTATTGTCTCATTACCGTTAACAAGCGAAGTTTCTTTTGTTTTTTCTGCAGGGTGCCTGGCTTTACACGGCTTTGCAGGAAGGTAAATGCTGATTTTGGTGCCCTTGGTCAGTATGCTCTCGGCAGTAATATATCCCTTGTTGGCCTTGATGATGGCGAATACCAGGGAAAGTCCCAATCCTGTCCCACCTTGATTCTCCTTGGAGGTATAAAAAGGTTCGAATATTCTGGGCAATAATTCCGGCGCTATTCCAATTCCGTTGTCGGACAGGTCTATCCTTGCGTATGTGCCAAGTTTGGTGTTGGCCAAAGGTGGTGGTTCGGTTGCGCTGAAGGTAATCAGAGATGTATGCAGCTTTATTGTGCCGCCGGCCGGCAGTGCGTCGCGCGCATTAATCAGCAGATTCAGCATGACCTGCTCGAGTTGGGTTGGGACAATATTCACAAGTAGTTCGTCGTGATGAAGATTTAGCTCGAGGGAAATATTCTTCTGGAGAGTGCGTCGAAAAATCTTCTTTAAATCGTTGATACGTTCGTTAAGTCTGGTCTTACCTTTTGGTGCTGAGGGCCGGCTCAGAAGCAGGAGTTGTTTTGCAAGTTCGGCTCCTCGAAGAGCAACCGATTCGATATCCTTCAGCGGCTCGCAATCCTGAAACTGTGAACCTTTAAGATCCACAAGGAGTAACTGGGCTGCGGACAGAATGCTTGTCAGAATATTGTTAAAATCATGGGCCAGTCCGCTTGCCAGGGATCCTATGGCTTCCATTTTTTGATACTGCATGAATTGCGACTGGGACTGTTTGTGTTTAGTGATATCACTGAATATGGTGATAATGGATCCTGGGCCCGTTTTCTTATCTTTGATAAGAGGCATACTTGTGCTTT
The DNA here is from genome assembly GCA_001804885.1 of Lentisphaerae bacterium RIFOXYA12_FULL_48_11. Taxonomy (GTDB): domain Bacteria; phylum Verrucomicrobiota; class Kiritimatiellia; order UBA8416; family YA12-FULL-48-11; genus YA12-FULL-48-11. Next base: position 1,468 of record MHBM01000157.1, on the reverse strand, counting down.
GTTGCCAGCAACATCTTCCGTCCGGAAGAATTATGCCGGTTACCACGTTGGTAATGACGCTTTTCTGTGCAAATGCCTGATTCCAGGGAAGGTACTTGAATGTCAATTTCTTGCCATTCTCGTCGATAACGTGAAATCCTGCCTTGAAGAAGGATTTGCCAGTAAGTTCTTTCCTTTGGATTCCCAAGGCCTCGGCAGCAGCATCATTCATCTGTTGAATTGTGCCTTTGTTCGAAAACATTATTGAGGGCATGTGACTGAAAAGGCTGCGGAAACGGTCCTTGAATGTGTGAATTTCGTGAAGTTGATTTAATATCATTATACTTCCCTGTCAAGAGTCCTGCGGATTTCTCTCAGCAGAAGATTCTTATCAAAAGGTTTTAGTACCACCGTTCCTGTATCCATATTCAGAAGTTTTTTTAGTCTTTTTTGTGTACTGCAACCTGTCGATATCAGGACCGGGATCTCAGCTGACACGGCTCGAATATCTTCAAGCACTTCTTCGCCGGGACAGTCAGGCAAAACAAGATCAAGAATTACAAGATCTATTGGGGATGTTTTCTCTGTCTTCTTTTTGTTTTTTCCGGAAAGGGCTTCAGTTAAACATTTCATGCCTGTCTTACCGTCTGAGGCGCAAATTACATTATATCCGGCCTGTTTAAGTACCATGGAGATGGATTTCTGCAAATGGATGTCGTCATCAATAACAAGTATTGTTTCCCGGCTGGCTGCTGTCTTTCCGGCAGAGTTCTCTTCCTGGTGAGAAGGTATTTCTTCAAATGAATTAGCCTGGTCATCTTCTTCGGGAATGTTAACCCTGTTTTTCTGGGCGACCGGCAGGAAAACGCGGAATGTACTGCCTTTACCCATCTCACTTTGAACGTCAATGAATCCGGAGTGTGCCTTGATTGTGGTGTAGGCGGAGCTGAGGCCGAGACCGGCATTCTTTGCGAGTCCCTTCGTGGTAAAAAACGGGTCGAAGATCCTGCTCTGAAGTTCTGCAGGAATTCCAGTACCATTGTCTGAGACCGAAATGCACAGATATTTTCCGGGCTTACCTGGAAAATCGTTTTCTTCAAGAGTGATTGACAGTTGCCCTCCATCGGGCATGGCATCCCTGGCATTAAGGCAGATATTCAGTAATACCTGCTCTATCTCTCCTATGTTTCCGGGAATCGTGACCTTTGTTGTGTTAATGGCCGACTTTATTCTTATGCTCGGATCCAGGGTGCTTTGAAGGATATTGACAGTCTGGCTTATTATTTTCTTCAGATTAACTGATTCGGTCAGCTGCTGACTCGGATTTATCAGCCTGTTTATCTGCTTTACGAGATTTGCCCCGCGCCTTGCCGCATGGACGATATCTTCGGATATCTCATGTTTCTCACTCTTCTTTGGGAATTCTGATGCAAGATGAGACGCATTGACCAGTATTGGTGTGAGGATGTTGTTGAAGTTATGTGCTATG
>MHBM01000156.1:3100-10505 GCA_001804885.1 Lentisphaerae bacterium RIFOXYA12_FULL_48_11 | reverse complement strand
TGTTTTCCCGCTGTCACAGCTTGTGGTAAGTACAACATAGTTGTTCTTATCTTCACCTGGTGTTTTGCCTGCATACCAGTTGGCCCACAGACGTCCGCCCGGCGTAATTGCCATACTGGGAATTCCCTGGAACGCCCGGTTTGTTACGGCATGTTCCGGCTGCGGTGCCCCGGTATGTTTTGGCACCACCAGCAGATTCGGTTCTTCTGCGTTCACGATTCCAATCAAACTCACAAACATTAATGCGGCAGTCATTCCTGTCATTCTCATGCAATACCTCTCCCTTTATTAAAACCTGTCAAATTACATTCAATCATGTTCTTAAAGGAACCAAACAACGGAAGGTATATCCCGGAAGAGAAAACCTACTTGACCGTTATGATAGTCCCAAAGCGCCAACCATATGCCTCAACCGGACCGTATGTACAAAAGGTGGAATTTAAAGCCTGATTCTTGTAGCAGGCATTTATCCAGTCAACACTCCTTGCAACCGTCGATAGCCGCAGCTCATCCATGCTCGCATCAATGTATCGGCCTGTTCTCTGCTGTGCAAAACCAACAGAGAATCTGTCGATCCAGGCTGCAGCCGACCAGGTGTTGGACTCCTGGAGCACGCCATTGACGTACAGTTTAACAGCATTATCGGCTTTGCTCATTGTTGCAGCGAGAAAATGCCAGCTCCCGAGCAGATTCAGGCCATTAGTGTTGATCTCGAACGCACCGTAAATCTCGTTGTTAATATCAAGTAGATTACAGGAAAAGCCGTTTGTAATCTCCGAAACATATTCTCCGTTGGGTACCGACATTTCCCACCAGTTATCAGATTCCGGCTGTGTTAAATCCGTATTCGCCCACCATGTAACAGATGCATTGGCAAAATTCACATCTGACGTGCGTACCTGTGAATAATCCACATAAAAGCCGCTGTCCGTCCCATTGAAATCCACACCGTAAGCAACCCTGCCGGCTACGCTTGATGGATTATTCGTGGGGATGCCGCCCATACCCCTGGCTGACGAATCACTCAGGTCTTCATCGCCGGCATTCTGTTTAAAATGCCAGACAGCGGCATAATTTGCAGACCATGTTGAACCATTGGTTGTATACACAGGCGTGGCAACCATGTTCGTGTTACGCCAGTATGCCCATATTGTCGTATTATTTGTCAGAACCGGAATCTGAACCCAGATATAAGATGCTCCATTGGTATTCCACAGCTCAATCTCATGATTAAGTACTTCCGTCTGATCGGAATTAAGGAATCGCAGATCATTGCCCGTCTCGGAAATAAAATCCCGGTGAAGAAAACGTTCATACCCTTCATTGAAAATCAGAAGCGCCGGAAAATTTGTGAGCTGCTCAGTCCCGGTATAACCGTGAACCTTGACCGGCCGCCTTAACGTAAAATCAAGAGGGTCAAAAGTCGTGAAACAGCGCGTGGCCGACCAGGCATCCACATTGGTCAATGTATTCTCCGCGTAGAATGCATAATTGTAAGTGGTATCCCTGGCAAGACCATTGATGTTCACATTCGTAAGCGTTCCGATTCCAACATTTCCAAGATTACTCGATCCCGACCAGCCCGCCTCTCCGACCGCTTTCCAGTATACGGTTACATATGCGTTTGTAACGGTACCGTCCGGCGAAGACAGTGTTACGGCAGCCTTGACGTTCGTTCCTGCAAGCTCTGTGATCCGGTATGATGATAACTCTATCCCCCTCCGCTCCAGATAAATACTGTAGTCAAGAGAGTAGCTGTCACTGCCATCAGTTACACTCGGCCCCGCGGCAACGTAAATCTTGTCGCCGGCATTGAGATAACCAAGCTTTGTGTTGAACGACGAATTGGTTATGGCTGCAAAAATAAACCTGCCGATCGGGTTGCTCGAAGTGTTGGATGTATACACAAGCACTTCATTCCCGTTGCCCGGGGTATCAACGGTGTTGAGGAAGGAGTCATGGATGAAATAATAACCGGAGGTCGAAACCTGGAAGGCGCTAATACAGTACCTGTCGTGATCATTATTTATACTTTCCTTCTGGCTGTACCCGCGCCCGGGGTGTCCGCCTGTGCTGGTTATCTGTAGATAGTTGGCGGGAACCCCGTTATTGTTGTCGGTATCACCATCGGCAGTCCACTTTGAACCATCCCATTTCAATAATTCGTAATCGGCCACACTGTCTACCGGTCCTGTCAGGCCATTGGTAGATGCAGTTCCAGTCCAATCTGAAGGCGCGTTCCAGAGATACGACCAGCCGTTGGTGAACGTTGCAAGCATGCCCACATTTGTTCCGTTCTGGTAATTGTCCCTGAAATCAGCGACCCGGATATCCCCATTTGCAAAGGCCTGTAACGGAATCAACAGGCTGAATATAAACCATGCCGCCAGGTATTTCAGCGAATCCCGCTCTTTTGACCAGAAAGACGGAACCGGCTTAATTATCTTATAGATATGAAAATATCCCGTCATTTCCGCCTCTTGCTAACCATTTCCCAGCTTTCTCCGAATAGAAACCGACCTTTAGAAGCTTATACATAAAGTTTACGGAAAAATGTAGAACTTGACCAGCAGAAATCAGATTCAACAATTTGATAAAGTGTAATTCTGAAATGTGGGTTAATTCTCCATTTTCCGCGTCCGCACGGAATGGAAACCGCAGGTAGCCGGAGAAACGGCATTTGAAAGAATACGCTGATGACAGCGTACGCTACAGAAACGGTAATTTTTACCTGGCACCCTCGCACGGGAAAGAGAACCAGAATACCGCACCATCCCCGACCTTCCCTTCCGCCCAGACCCTTCCGCCGTGACGATGTATTATTCTTTGTACCAGCGCCAGCCCTATGCCCGTTCCTTCAAATTCATCTACAGCATGCAGTCTTTGAAAAACATTGAAAAGTTTATCTTTGTAAGTCATGTCAAAACCTACACCATTATCTCTTATGCTGAAGACATTTTCATTATTCTCAACTGAAGCTCCAACTTTTACAACAGCAGCTTTCTTCTGCCTTGTGAATTTTACCGAATTTGCGAGCAGGTTCGCGACAACTTCTCGAAGCATTGCCGCATCACCGAATATTTCAGGCAGATTACCAATATCAATATTTACATTTCTTCCCTTCAAATCATGTTCAAAACCGGCCCAGACTTCTCTGACAAGTTTATTCATGTTAACATTATTCTTAATCATGGCCTTGCGGTTCATCAGGGAGAATTCCAGGAGGTCATTGATCAGCTGACCCATGGTCCTGGCGCCGCCACGTATGACCCGCAAAAGTCTTTTACCTTCAGCATCCAGTTTCCCGGAATAATCCTGTTCAAGAAGCGCGGCAAAACCATCCACCGCCCTGAGTGGTGATTTCAAATCATGAGAAACAGAATAAGAGAACGTTTCAAGTTCCCTGTTCACAGCTTCAAGTTCAGAAGTTCTTATTTTAAGCTCTTCTGTTCGTTCTGCCACATGCTGCTCCATTTCTTCGCGGGATTTCTTCAGCAACTCGGCATCTCTTCGTTTCCACAGAAGTCCCACGCCCAAAGCCATTGCAAAGATCAACGCCATCACAAGCATAAGCGTTGTAATTGCCTGTTTCTTCAACGGGGCATATATCTCTTCAAGATCTATTTTGGTTACCATGAACCATGGTGTGGTCGGAACCCTTCGCACATCTGCAAGAACCGGGACGCCCCGGTAATCAACACCTTCGACTATTCCCTCCACACCCATGACTGCCGCAACTGCGGGGACCAGCTCGTGCTGATTAGTTGGAATTCTCAGTTGTAAGGCCGTGCGCTTTTGATGACGCAGTTCGTTAAGAAAAACCACCTCATTTGCCTCCTGTCGCACCAGGAGAGTTTCAGCTGTCATGCTGACTGTCGGCCAGGACTGAATAAGGGGAAAGATAAATTCCCGTGGATCTACCTCCATCATCAGCACACCTTCCGGCTTACTGCCGCGATCGGATATGTCGGAAAATACAGGGACAAAGAAATCCATGTTCACATAATCCTTCACCACAGCACTCACATGGAGATCAGAAACCATCACCTTTCCGTTTCGCATTGTCTCAGAAATGAATCTTTTTGCAATATTACCAACCCATTCATTCTCATCCGGAACACTGCAAACAAGATTCTGCTCAGCATCGAAAAGTAATACCCTGCTGTAATGAAACCCCTGTTGTCGCGATAATAGAACTCTAACAATCTTGTTCCTTAACTCGATATCCGAAGGATTCTGCATGTAGGCCTTCAAACAGTTTGCAAGTAAAGGTGAGCTGTAAAAATATTCGACATGATCAAGATGCGATGAATACCATTTCGAGACCTGGCTAACCTTCAGGTTGGAGATCGCAGACAATTCTTTCTGAGCTGATTCCCGAAACTGGCGAAACTGATGCGTATGGTAGAGAATCCCCACAGCACTGATTCCAACAGACAGGAAAATAAACAAGAACACGTAGCCACGAGGAAACCACTTCAGTCTGTTTGATGATGGATCGCCATCCTTCATAAATTTCTGGAATTTTGTATCAGGCTCTCCTTTTAAGTCAACCTGAAATAGGCTGTTGCACCCACGACTCTTCAATATTGTCAGATTTATCGCCATATAACCGGGCTTAACTGAGTTGCGTGAGTGCATAACTCTTCAATTATTCCTTTGCCCAAGGCATCGCGCCGGGAGTATAATACAAGAAGTTTCGGGCGGGGATCTTCGCGGAATAATGTGGTTCGAAATACGTGTGACTGGAGGCATGCGATTATGCCTGAATGCGAATTATTGAAGAAGTGCGCATTCTTCAATGACCAGCTGGCAAACATGCCTGGCCATGCCGAACTCTTCAAGGATCTTTACTGCCGACGTGATAATAAGATCTGCGCACGATATATGATCGCAGAAAAACTGGGAAGAGAAAGTATTCCAAAAGACCTGTTCCCTAATCACGTGGAGATGGCAAAAGAAATAATAACCTACCTGTCTTCAAAGCAAAAATCTCACTAAAGCCTGTCATTATCAACTCAGCAACAATCACAAAAAAATATAATCACAATAATCAAAAGGAAGAATTATAATGAATTTGTCGCGTCGTCATTTCATTTCCACCTCAGCCCTGACAATTGGAGGAGCACTTGTTACTGCATCAGCTGAACCTGAAAAAGAAGTCATCAAAGGCTTCGACCAGACAGCGACCGATATAGATAAGACAACAGTATGGAAACCCTTCAGCGACCGCAAAGTCAAGGTTGGTATCGTTGGTCACGGCGTCTGCAGGTTCGGGCTCCAGTTCGGCCTGCAAAATCATCCTAATGTCGAACTTATCGCTGTCAGTGATCTCTTCCCAGATCGCTGTGCCGATATGGCGAAGCAGGCCCAGTGTGCAAAAACCTATACCTCGCTGGAGGAAATGGTAAAAGATGACAGGATTGAGGCGATCTACTGCGCGACCGACGCCCCGTCTCATGCCAAACACGCCATTCTCTGTATGGAGCACGGCAAGCACGTCGCAACCGCCGTACCCGCCTTCCGCGGAGACATCGAGGACGCAGAACGCCTGCTGGAATGCTGCAGGAAGAACAAAGGCCTGGTTTACTCAATGTTTGAAACATCCTGCTTCCACGACGATCTTTACGCGATGGAAAAACTCTTTACGGCCGGGGTATTCGGAAACATTATCTACTCCGAGGGAGAGTATTGCCACCCTCATGTGCTTGGCGCTCCATCGCTGGGGTCGTACAAGGACTGGCGGAAGAACGGCTGTCCCATGTGGTATCCCACGCATGCCACAGCTTACTATGTCGGTGTGACGCACCAGAGCTTTGTTGACGTCTCCTGCCAGGGAACCGCTCGATTCGACAAGTCCCAGCGAACTCCCAATGCAATCGGAAATATCTTCAATTCAGAGGTAGGTTTGTTCCGGACTGCCGAGGGCGGACTATCGCGCATGATAATCTGCGGTTCCCAGGGTGAGTACTTGGAAGCAGGACGTATCCGCGGCGAATACGCCGGATACAGCAAGACATTCACAGGCGATGCGACCGGCGAAAAAAGACATTACGAGGCTGTCAGAAGCGGTCTGAAACTGAAAAAATACGCACTACCCCCGGGTGTTGAGCCCGGTGGCCACGGCGGCTCACATGGCTATCTCGGCGACGATTTCATCGATTCTATTCTGAGAAACCGGCAGGCCAGGGTAGGTGTCATCGATGCGCTCAACATGACAACACCCGGCTACTACGCACACCTGTCGGCAATGAAGGACGGCGAGACCATGAAAATCCCGCAGTATTCACTGTAATAGCGCGCTTTATTTATATCTTCCAGCCCCTGCGATACTGGTGCTGTATGAATTCTTCGGCCTTGGGACAGTTTGTAGCCTTCAACTGTTTTGCGTCCCACTGCAGTTTGGATCCGACCCTGTACGCCACGTTACCGAGAAGCACCGCCTCGGTGAGCGCTCCCGAGTAATCAAAGTTACATGTCGTCATTTTGGAATCACCGGTCTTGCATGCATTAATCCATTCCTTGTGATGACCGATAGAATCCGGAATAGATGGCGCCGGAGGAACGAAACCTTTGAATTTCTCCTCTGGCAATAATTTGAAACGGCCGTAGTCAGCGAGCAGGTAACCCTTGTCACCGACAAACAGCACTGCGCTTTTCCATGCCTTATCACCAGACGGCAGGAGTTCAGCGTACTGCTCGGGCCACTTCCCTCCGTGATACCAAGTCATCTTAACCGGCGGTTGGGAACCACGCGCTGGATAGTCGTAACGCACTATCTGCCATGGCGCAGTGCTGTCCTTGTGTGCCGGAGGACCATCGGATTCAATCGTCAGCGGATCGCGTAAATCCAGCGCCCAGTAAGGCAAATCCATGTAATGACATCCAAAGTCACCCAGGCCACCCTGTCCAAATGCCCACCAGTTCCGCCAGCGGCCGGGAATATATTCAGGATGATACGGCAAGAATGGCACCGGCCCAAGCCAGAGATCGTGATGAAATCCCGCCGGTACAGGCGGCGTATCTTTCGGGGCATCCTTGCCGCCATAACTGACCGCGCACCAGACATGAACTTCACCTATCGTGCCTATTGCTCCGCTCTTCGCCAGCTCAACAACACGGCGATAATTGGTGCCAGCATGAATCTGCGTACCCATCTGCGTCACCAGCCCCATCTTCTTTGCCGTATCACGCACAATGCGGCATTCGGACACCGTACGCGTGAGCGGCTTTTCAGAATAAAGATGACGCCCGCTCTGGAGAGCCATGACAGAAGGAACCGCATGTGTATGATCCGGTGTTGACACAACTACTGCGTCAATCCCCCGCTCATCGAGCATCAGGCGGAAATCATTGAATGTTTTCGCTTTCGGAAACTTCTGTGCAGCCTTGGACAGAATATTGT
>MHBM01000156.1:0-3059 GCA_001804885.1 Lentisphaerae bacterium RIFOXYA12_FULL_48_11 | reverse complement strand
CCGGAAAGATTTGCACCACCACGATTCCCGACACCTATTACGGCAATATCAAGTTTTTCATTGGCCGAAAGTCGGCGCACCTTCGGCACAGACCGGCACCCTCCAAGCCACAAACCAGTCATGGTCAAGCCTGCATTCCTGAGAAACATGCGACGAGATACTTTCATTCTATCCTCCCTTTTTTTTGAAACATCATAAAATATTCATTCCATCTGAAAAACGCCGAACCAGCGGCGGCTGTTTGATTCGCTGCCCACAACCCTCAATATAAGAGGTTGTCCTGGTTTTACTTTTGATGAGGGCAAAATCAGCGTAAAAGATCCACATTCATCAGTGTTAATGTCACGCTTGTATTTCAGGCTTGCCGTCTTGTCAGCGTTAAACCATTCAGCATCTTTTTCGCTGATTGATGCTATATAAATTGTTTTCTCCCCATTGACATACAGGGTGAAGGAGCCCTGTGGCTGCGCAAAATAACCCATGCCGCCAAGCCATGAAATGGCATAGTCTTTCTTATTCTGCAAATCCTCCGGCACAGGCTCAGTTTCCCATACAAGCTCATTCTTATCCTTCATTGCGCGTGCCACGTCAATCTGAACAGCTCCTGAGATAAGATTGTCTTTCCCTCTGTCACCAGTTTTGATTGTTTTCTTCCAGCCATTCTGCCTGGCTGACACAAAGATCACTTCGCCTTTGGGGTTGAAACCGTCCGACTTTGCATAGTGGATCAATCCGTCCAGTATACAGGTACCTTCCGGATAACCGGAAAGCAGGTCCAGTCCAAAGGCCATGAGCACTCGCCCGGCCCCGACCCTTGCCTCCCCCGCATATAGGAAGAAACCTGACAGTCCTTCGCCGGCGATAAATATTTCCTCCGGGACCATTCTCGCGAAAGGAAGGGACTTCCCCTGCTTCAATATGCGGAACATCAGCGGCGAGAGGTAGCCTTCGTGCGGCAAATCGCCCAGCGCCGGATGCCTGGCAAAAGCCGTACCCACCTGGTTGCCCATGGACCACCAGCCGAGACTTACATTGGCCTTTCCCACTGCCTGGTTGATGAGAATGACCTTCTTACCGGCGGCAAGTGCCTTGGCAACATCAGGGGATCCAATCCGTGAAATTATAAGTCCTGCCGATTCAGAGCCGGGTTTCCCGGTTTCCAACAATCCCGTGTACAGCTTCTCAAGTGCCGGCATCAATTCAGGCGAGACCGCAAGGCCATGGCCATCCTCTTTCTCACGCTTCGGAAAGATCCAGAAATCCCAGCAATTCCTGATATTGGATTCTGTATTCTGAATTTTCGCCTCAAGTACCGCATGCACCGGTTTTTTAACCACAGGTATATTTACAACCACCTGCCCCAGCAATCGAGTACTTCCAATCTCGACATCGCCGCCATCACACGTTCCCTGCGCCAAATCATCCGTACCACTACGTAAAACCCATTCTACTTTCGACTTTACCAGATCACTCTCACCGTAATACGAAATCCAGAAATCGGCGTTCACCTCATCACCGGCAACCACAACCCTGCATTGCGGTTCCGTTTTGAGTAGAAGCACCGTTGGCCCATTGAATAGATTGAAATCCTCCTCTGTTGCTCCGTTCTTCTTTACTTCCCAGAAAGGATTAAATAACCCCTGTGCGCTGTAAGTATCACCCTGCTTTACTATAACATCAACTATTGTCCAGAAATCATAGCCGTCACATGCAGGATCTATCCGGGCAGCCTCCACGCCGCGCTTCTGGTAATAACGTTGCAGGCCATGCGCCGCGTCCTGACATGCATCACCCCAGTGTCGGTTCAGTCCAGCCTCAGCCAGCTTTTTATCTCGTTCCGCTTCCGTCACCGGCGGCAGCATGACTCCTGAAAAACGCGGTTCAAGACGGGCATCCTGTTTCACCGACAGATTCAGGTATTCGTGCGCGACAAAAGGCGCATCACACTTGAAACTGCCTGGTTCCCAGACATTGATCGGCCCATTCCTGAAATCGGAATTCTCTGCGGTGTTGAAGGTTCCATCCTGGTGGATTGCAAGCCGGTCGGGATCAATGCGTTTGGCCAGTTTGTATATCTCGCTGTCCAGCGGTTTCCCCAGGAGCCCCTCGTTACCCGTACAGTATGTCGTCAGAGAAACATACCTGCGGTAATGCTCGTACAATTCTTTCAGATCCCGGATCGGGTCAAAAGCAAAAGCTTCGGTTGGATAATCGCCGTAATATGGAAGTTCAGGCTGGATCATTATCCCGGCCTCGTCGGCGGCTTCGAAATATTCCGGCATTTCGCAGTGTGTGTGCAGCCGGACGTAAACAAAACCCGCAGCCCTCGCAACCTTGAGGTGTTTCAGGTGTTCCTCCCGCGATACCGGCGAAGCGAGTGTCAGCGGATAGACAAAATCATCACCGAACCCGCGCATGAAGAAAGGCTTGTTGTTCAGGAAGAAACGGTCACCCTTCACTTCGATTTTCCTGACACCGAACCGTTCGGTCCAGCCGTGAACAGGTTGTTCTCCGTCACATAATGTCAGTTCGGCATGATAAAGAGATGGCGATTCCGGCGACCATGGATGAAACGGCTTGATGGGCACTGTACATTGTATTTCCGTGTCCTGGCTTCCTTTGGCAAATTTCACAGACTGCTTTGCCGTACCGACAATTTCACCGGCCGGGGTTTTAACTACAACACGCAGCATTGGTTTCTTCAACGTGCACGGAATCGTGGTACAGGCCACGGTTGCATGTATTTCCGCGCTCTGCTTTTCGAAGTTTCCCCGTACCCATGCATCGTCAATACGCGTATCGGGTGTAGCTTCAATTTCAACATCGCGGTACAGGCCGCCAAACCGGTGCGTCGAACTAAACAATCCTTTCCGGCTTGGCACCATATTGTTGACTGCCGCAACAACAGTGACTGTCTTCCCTGCCTCAACAAGATCGGTAATGTCATACTTGTACGTGCCACAGTAATTGTCTACCCACGCCACAGGTTTACCGTTGATAATGTCATACTTGTACGTGCCACAGTAATTGTCTACCCACGCCACAGGTTTACCGTTGAT
>MHBM01000155.1 GCA_001804885.1 Lentisphaerae bacterium RIFOXYA12_FULL_48_11 | reverse complement strand
ACAGAGATGGATTGCATCTGGCTGGCGATATGCCGGTTCACCATCAAGAATTAATCTCGAGAAGTCAGCAACAAGATATGGATGGAGAGAATTAGGCCAGAAGGTTTCTGATTTAAAAAAAGAAATGCTTTCTGTGCAGGATGGGAATCAAGGGGTATTCGTAATCAGTGATCAATATGGTTTATCGTCAAGCATAGCTTTCTACTCGCCTGATCAAATGATGACACATTTATGGACGACACGCAAAGTGCACGGGGAGAATTATCGATTCTGGGATAATTACCCATCCATGAAGGGCATGGACGCAATATTTGTTACCAAGAACAAGAATAACGCAAATAATATCATTTGCTGGCTTCGAAAACATTTCGAAAAAATAGAGAAACCTGAACATTTCCCAATTCTTCTTGATGGCAAGGAGGTTCGAGCTTTTTATCTGATAAGGTGCTTTAATTTTAACGGTATTGCACCTGATTTCCAAAAATGAGAAGATATTTAATATGAGCGTTAAAAAAATATTACTTCAATGTATTTTGTTATGTCTGGCATCATATGCGATTGGAGCCACCAACGATCTGTGGTTTCCTGTCGGCGAGAAACTGATTTACAGGTTATACTGGGGTATAATTCCGGTAGGGACATGCGAAATGAGTACCCAGTGGATAGAAGTTGAAGGGAAAAGATTACTTTCGATAAGAGCCATCGCAAGAACCACATCTGTAGTTTCAAAAATCTACCCAGTTGATGATTACGTGGAAACACAGGTAAATCCCGAGACATTTCTGCCGGTTGAGTATATACAGAAACTACGCGAAGGTCGCCATATACGTGATGATATTGTGAAGTTTAATCACAAAGAAGGTATTGCGGTGTGGAAGTCGGCCAAGGCAAGAGCCGCAAAAGTTACCAAAGAAATAAAGATCGAAACCGACACAAGGGATGTACTCTGTCTTGCTTACTACATGAGATCGAAAGGTCTTGCCGTGGGCCAGGAAGAGAAGTTCAAGGTTATTGTTGACGATAAGATTTATGATCTGCAGGTTAAAGGGCTAGGCTATGAAACAATGGACGTAGATGATTTTGAAGATGTCAAGTGCCTGGTAGTTGAACCGACGGCGGCTTTTGGCGGAATCTTTGTTAGAAAAGGTCGCGTAACTCTTTGGTTTTCGGAAGACATGCGTCGGATTTGCACAAGGATGACAGGAAAGCTTTCCGTTGCAAATTTAAAAGCTGTGCTAATGAACGTTGATGGACCAGGCGATGATATCTGGTCTGGAAAATTCACAAAAACAGCAAAGACCGCCAGCCGGCTAAATGAAGATAATACATAAATATATAGCATCCGTATTCCTCTTGTCGTTTATTGTTACGCTTGTAATCGTTACATTTGTGATTTCCATGGGGGTTATTTTCAGGGTTACCGATTTGCTAGCGAAAGGCGTCCCGTGGCAATCGGTTATAAATATGTATTTGTGCGGTATTCCTGTTGCCCTGACATTCTCAATTCCTGTGAGTGCGTTGACAGCAAGTCTACTGGTTTTTGGCCGTTTATCAGCGGATGGCGAGGTTGCCGCAATGAGAGCATGTGGGATCGGGATGTGGCAGATAGTGTCTGCGCCGGTGATGTTGTCGCTCGTCATGATGCTGGCATGTTTATATTTGTGCAATGAGCTGGGTCCACTGGGCCATTACCGCAGCCGACAGATCATGAGAACCCTTGGAGCCGGATCAGCGGTCAAGCTTTTGGACGAAGGTCGATTTATCCAGGATTTCAATGGTTTTATTGTTTTTATCGGGAAGAAGAAAGGTAATGAAATATTCAATGTCAGGATATACGACATACGGAATCCCAAGTTTAAACGTGAGATCCAGGCCAAATCCGGGGTCGTGACGACAGACCCCATAACAAAAGATGTTATGATGGAGTTGAAGGGCGTCCGTATTGACAAGTTCTCGGAAGATTCACCCTTGCCCATGTTCTGCGATACGTGGCCATTACGCATCGGCAATCCTCTTAATGTCAAGACTTACAGGAAAAGGCAGGATGACTTGCCTTTTCTTGGACTACTTGAAGGTATGCGGAATATGGCATCGTATAATCCAAGTTTAAGTTCTTATGACCAGGAGAAAATGAAATCGTCTTTCGCAGTGGAACTTAACAAGCGGATTGTTTTATCTATCTCCTGTTTTGCTTTTGTGTTGTTAGGTGTACCTCTGGGAGTTACAGCTCACCGTAAGGAATCGTCCGTTGGGATAGGAATCAGCCTTTTTCTCGTATTCAACTTCTACCTGTTTGTCATTATTGCAGAATCTCTTGCTACCAGACCTGAGTATAGGCCGGATCTGATTGTCTGGCTTCCTGTCGTTATCGCGGTCTGTTTGGGTTCCTTTTTGATAGATCGCGGAGACTGAAACTGTCCTATAAATTATTTGCTGTTTTCAAGTTGTGTATATTTTGGTAAAAGAAAAGTTAAAGACATAGGGAGGGAAGAATAATGTCGACATTAAGTATTGACGATATAATGAAGCTATTACCGCACAGGTATCCCATGCTCCTGGTGGACCGGATTATAGAGTGCGATGACAAAAAGAAAATTATTGGGCTCAAGAATGTAACGGTAAACGAGCCGTTTTTTCAGGGACATTTCCCCGGCGTGCCTGTCATGCCTGGTGTGCTGCAGATTGAGGCAATGGCCCAGGTCGGCGGAATACTGCTTAATCGAGTTGCCAACATTGCCGGCCAGATTCCATATTTTATGGCGATCGACAAGGCCAAGTTCCGTAAGGTCGTAAAGCCTGGTGACCAACTGCGAATTGAGGTTGAAATAATCAACCTTCGTTCACGCGCTGTACGACTTGCTGGAAAAGTTCTGGTGGATGGTTCCCTGGCATCCGAAGCTGAATTGCTGTGTATGATGACTGACCAGAAGGCTGGATCATAATGGCTATTCATCCAACCGCAATAGTAAGTAATGGGGCCGTAATTGGATCTGATACAGATATCGGCCCCTACAGCATCATCGGTCCAAACGTCCATATAGGCGATGGGACACGTGTTATGTCACACGTTGTTATCGATGGTTATACGACGATAGGAAAATCCTGTACTATATTTCCCTTTGCCAGTCTGGGTACACAAACCCAGGACTTGAAGTTCCGAGGGGGAAAGACTTTTGTTGAGATAGGTGACAGGAATACGATCCGTGAATATGTTACGATTAATTCTGCAACCAATGATGGTGAGAAAACTGTCGTGGGTTCAGGTTGCCATATATGTGCCTATTGTCATGTTGCCCATGCGTGTGTTGTTGGTAACGACGTCATAATGTCAAATGGTGCTACCCTCGCTGGCCATGTGAAGGTAGAAGATATGGTGGTAATGGGCGGGTTATGTGCAGTTCACCAGTTTTGCAGAGTAGGGAAATTGAGTATGATCGGCGGCATGACAAGGGTTGTTCAGGATTGTCCTCCTTTCATGATCGTTGAGGGGAATCCGTCTGATGTCAGGGGGCCAAATACTATCGGGCTGAAGCGAAGAAATGCGGATGAGCACATACAAAAGCTTATCAAAGAAGCATATCGCATTCTCTACAGGTCGGATTTATCAACAACTCAGGCTCTTGAACGTATTGTAAAGGAGCTAGAAATGGTTCCAGAAGTAGAACATTTTGTGGCATTTATCAAGAGTTCTGAGCGAGGCATAATAAAATGAGAGCAGAAGGATCTGTGGCTAGAAAATGAACAGTCGTTCCTTAATAAATACTGTGGTTGGATGCATGCTTGCCTTTCTCATAACCGGCAGTCTGACTTCGGCCCAGAATGATGATCGTTCAATCAATTTCAGTTTTGATCAGGTTGATGTCCGATCTTTTGTCAAGCTGGTCGGGGATATCACAGGCAAGAAGTTTGTTGTTGCCGATGGCGTAATTGGAAAAATAACTGTTGTTTCTCCCCAGGTCAAAAAGAACGATGTCTATCCTTTGTTTGTTTCCATTCTTGAATCGGCAGGTTGCACAGTTTCGGAGCAGGATGGAATATCCAGGATAATCCAGACTGCTCCCCGCGTCATACCTGTTGCACCAGTAATAGGACCTGGAACGGTCACTCCGACAAGTGGAATGATTACAAAGGTTCTTCGTCCGACATATGTATCTGCCGCTGAATTACGGAAGCTTCTGGAATCGAAGGTTAGTGGAGGTAAAACAGGCGCAATAGGTGCTATTGATGAGTCCAACCATCTTATTGTTACGGATACAGCCGCTGCAGTCCGGCAGATAGAAAGCATAGTAACGGAAGTTGATCAGCCGGGCATGTCAAGAATGACGGAGCTGATTACTCTGAAATATGCAGGAGCGGAAGATCTGGCAGGCCAGTTGAATGAGGCCGTATCCCAGGGTGAATCAAAAGCAGAACAGTTGCGAAACCGTCTGCCGCAGGTTCCTGGAGTGCCTGAGCAAACTAGAAAAAGTGCTGTCGTAGTAGCCGCCCCTCACTCCAACAGCCTGATACTGGTCGGATCATCCTCCCAGATTATGGAACTTAAACGTATTATTCAGATGATGGATGTGGATATGCCTTCGGGGCGTGGTCGTCTAAATGCAATATTCCTTAAATATCTTGGAGCGGAAGAGGCTGCGAAAAGCTTGAATTCACTCCTTAATAAAACTGCGGAAAAGGATGTCAGGACAGGCACCAGTGTCCGCAAGATTTCCATTGAAGCAAGCCCCGCCAACAATGCAATCATCGTGGACTCCACCGTAGGTGATTTCGAGGTTGTAAAGAAACTGGTGGAGCAGTTGGATCGAGTTACTGGGCAGGTTCATATCGAAGTGATGATAGCGGAGGTGACCGATACCGATGGAATGGAGCTTGGTTTTGAATTTGCGGCACTTGGCATGCCAACCAAGGTCAATGATTATGCAGGCCAGGGGAGTTTTCGTATTACGGACGAGACAGACAGCCTTATGAGTTCCATCCAGTCTGGAGTTTTTCCGAAGGGGATTTCAGTCGGAGTCGCCCAGGGAGTGAGTGTCGGCACGGACGGTAGTATTAAGGTTGGTTATCCAGGCATGGTTAATATCGATGCTGTTAAGAAAACAGGGAATGTTAGAATAAGATCCCGCACAGCACTTGAAGCACAAAACAACAAGGAAGCAACCGTTAACATTGTGAATGAAATTCCTGTACTTAAGTCAACAATCCAGGGTGGTTCAGGGACTGCGCGTGATGTAATCCAGAACCTTGATCGCGTTGATGTTGGAATTAAACTTAAACTTACGCCTTATATCATACCAGGTGGTGAGGTAAGGATGGTCCTTAATCCAAGCATAGAAGCGGTTATAGATCCTGGCCCATCCGAAACTGCGTTTGCGCCCACTATTGCAAAAAGAGAGGTGTCAACAACCGTAACGGTAAAAGATGGAAAAACAATAATTATTGCCGGTCTTACCAGGGAAGATAAGACCAAGGTGGTCAGGAAGGTTCCTATATTGGGATCAATTCCATTATTAGGTATTCTTTTCCGGAAAACGAGTGATTCGATGGAGAAAACAAACCTTCTGATTTTTGTAACGCCAACAATCGTTGACACCCAGGTAAAGGCTGATGATTTGATGAAAGACTGGGAGAAGAAAACAGACCTGAAAGCCAATGAAAAATGATCTGCCAGTACAACAGCCTTCCGGAACAGAAACGGCTCGACTACGCAAGCTCGCCGTAGAGTACGGCATGGATTTTGTTGATATTCTTCCCGATGATGCCATTGACCCTTCTCTTGTTGGAAAGTTGCCAGTCGAATGGGCAAGAACAAACAACCTATTGCCTGTTAAAATCAATAACAGGTTATGTGTGCTCACTTCCGATCCAGGCAATGTCCGGCAACAAGAATATCTTGCCTTGTTGATCGGGAACGAGTTGTTCCCTGTTCTCGCTCCCAAAGAATTGATCAACAGAAGCATAGAAAGGTGTTACTACAGCAAGGATGATTCGCCTGATGAATTTCTTCGTGATCTTTCTGTTGGAACAGAGCTAAAAGAACGGTCTTTAACTACCACCGATGACTTACTTCAGGTAGCTGAAAAAGCTCCAGTTACTCAGCTTGTTAATCTAGTTCTGCTTGAAGCTGTAAAGAGAAATGCATCTGACATTCATTTTGAACCACTCGAATCGAGGCTGAGGATCAGATATCGTATTGATGGTGTTCTGTATGAACAGGCTTCTCCACCCAAGCATGTTGAAGAGGCCCTTGTTTCGAGACTTAAAGTAATGTCTCACATGGACATTGCTGAAAGACGCCTTCCCCAGGATGGTATGGCTCGTGTCAGGGTTGGTGAAAGGGAGATTGATATACGAGTGTCGACTATTCCTGTCGCTGAGGGAGAGCGGGTGGTACTGCGCTTGCTAAACCGCGATTCTTCACTCTTACCTCTCTCGGTTCTTGGTCTTGCGGATAGTACCTTGATGTCATTTGAGACCTTACTTAATGAACCTAACGGGATAATTGTCGTATCGGGTCCAACAGGCTCAGGGAAAACCACGACTCTTTATGCTGCACTTGGAAAGCTAGATGGCTCAAGAAAGAATATTATGACCATCGAAGATCCAATCGAATATCAGCTTTCGAACATAAGCCAGATACAAGTTAAGCCGAAAATAGGGCTCACTTTCGCGGCAGGGCTTCGTCATATTTTACGGCAGGATCCAGACATAGTTCTTGTCGGGGAGACCAGGGATACAGAAACAGCATCGATTGCCGTCAGGGCTTCACTTACCGGTCACTTGGTTTTCACAACTCTCCACACGAATGATGCTCCAAGCGCAGTACTGCGGCTTGTTGATATGGGTGTTGAGCCCTATTTGCTTGCCTCCTGTCTGCGGGGTGTTCTTGCGCAACGATTGATAAGAAAACTGTGTACAGAATGTCGAAGAAAGACTGTATTGGATAAGCTCGAGCTTAAGTCTCTGGCTAGCTATGAGAAACAACTTACTGGGCACAATGCGTGGATTCCAACGGGGTGTGCGGCATGTCTTGAAGGATACAAAGGAAGATGTGGTGTTTTTGAGTTTCTTGTGTTCGACCGTGATATGCAGGACGTGGTTAGAACTGGTAATGCCGGAATAGATACTTTACGGAAGCTTGCAAAGGATAAAGGCATGGTAACACTGCTGGAAGATGGCATCAGCAAGGTCCTTTCAGGAAAAACCAGCTTGGCAGAAGTCATTAGCGTAGCATTGTAATTAATGAAGACGTATGAATACAAGGGATTTGGCAACGCTGGACATACTTGCAAGGGGCTGGTTGAAGCACTCAATCCCAAGGAAGCAAGGGAAAAACTCATCGCCGATGGTATCCTGGCGGAGAGAATTTCCGAAACAGGCCGCAAACTGGTTCTTAAACTTTCGAGCCGCGCCATTATGTATCGTGAACTGGGATCCCTTCTTGCCGGTGGATTTTCCATGGTTCGTGCATTAGACATCCTGATTACATCGCCAGACATGTCTGAATCCAGTATTATTATCGCGGGTGTGCGTGACAGGGTTCGGGAAGGTGGTTCACTTGCAGATGCATTATCAGCCGCCAGTAAATCGGTTTCATCCTTTGAATCTGCAATTATTCAGGCTGCAGAGCGATCTGCGACTGTTGATGTAATGCTTGAACGACTTGCCTCTTTCCTGGAAGAACAGGAAAAACTCAGGGAAAGAGTAACCTCTGCCTTGCTATACCCTTCCATAGTTTTAACCCTTGGTATTTGTGTTGCAATGGTAATGCTAGGTGTCCTTATACCACGCGCCAGGGAGATTATTACCGGCAACAATCTGCCTATGCCGTTTCTAACCAACTTTATGATTGCTTTCGGAAGTGCCGTTGTCAGGTGGGGTTGGGTTTTTGTCGCGTTAGTTTTTGCCGGCGTATGTTTATTTCGTCGGAAACTAAACGCAGATATTGACTTTCATCAATTGTGGGATAGACGTCTATTTTATTTTCCCATAATCGGGAAAGGGCGCACAATACTTGCTAATCTCCGTTTTTCCAAGACCATGGCAATGTTATTGCGTGGTGGTGTATCGTTGATCGAGGCCCTTATGCTTTCGGGAAGGGCCACAGGCAGTATATGGGTTAGCAAACTGGCTGAAACTGCGGCTGAATCAATAAGACACGGGGGGAATCTATCTGATTCTATCAGAAAAATACCCCCGCTTTCATCGTCTTTGCCGGGATGGTTGCGAGTTGGAGAAGCAAGTGGGAATATTGACAGGCTTCTAGATAGTGCAAGCAATCGATTTCAGTCGCAGTGGGATAGATACATCAGCACATGGATGGCGTTGCTTGAGCCATTGTTAATACTCCTAGTGGGGGGCTTTGTCCTCCTTGTCACTTTGTCGGTCCTCTTACCGATAATATCGTTAACACAGGCTGTTGGTAAATAAATGGAGTAAAGAAAGTACCCGTCAGCCAGTTTGACACTTCGTGGACTTGGTTATTTCTTTCTGCCCATCTGACAGAATCTTTTTTTGCTTACTGTTTCCTCAGTAAGTCAAACCAGCCAACGGGCTTTACTTATTACAGCACATGTTATGCCAGTGTATGGGAAAGCGTTTAAAAGCAGTAGGGGGTGTCGGTGTTTGACTAATTACTTAGCAATGTTTGAAATCATCTTAACACCTGTTTAATAAAAATCAGTATTTCTGTTTTTTTATCTTAACAATCATGAGAATATATTCATCAATGAGAATTAAAAAATCAAAAATGATTATTCTGTCCAACTTAACAGATCTATTATCGAAGCATAATATGTACCGTCTGGGCCGTATATGAGATTATTATTTTATAACATACGTTATGCTACTGGAGGGAAGAGGCTCATCTTTCCATGGAGCGGTTATCTTAAAAAAACATCCAAAAATCTGAGAAGCATCATTTCATTTATGAAGAAGCTTGATCCCGATATTATTGGTCTTGCCGAGGTTGATGCTGGATCGTATAGATCTCAGAAGA
This sequence comes from Lentisphaerae bacterium RIFOXYA12_FULL_48_11, assembly GCA_001804885.1. GTDB lineage: Bacteria > Verrucomicrobiota > Kiritimatiellia > UBA8416 > YA12-FULL-48-11 > YA12-FULL-48-11. Next base: position 1,496 of record MHBM01000155.1, on the reverse strand, counting down.
AGAATCAGGCACAGACAATCGCATCGGCATTAAGTCACAGACATACTTATATGAGTAAATATGACAAATTCTCTCTGGCACACATGTTTCCGATAATGAACAAACAAGGAAACGCATTCCTTACAAAGGACTCAATCGAAAATGCAAAATTCCATTATTTCGATAAAGGTGTGAAACGGCTTGTCATTCAACTTGAATTGAAAGATCTAACAGTTTTCCTTGTACATTTGGCACTTGGTTATCGTGTCAGGCAACATCAGCTGGCTGATCTTTATTCAATGGTTAAAGGTTCGAAAAAACCGCACATTGTGGCAGGCGATTTTAACTCCAGATGGGGGGATAGAGAAATTAAGTTGTTTTTGGCGGCAACAGGCTTAACCAGTGCAGATCCATCTGCAACGCCTACATACCCAAGCTGGAAGCCTAAAAGGCAACTGGATTTTATCTTATACAGTCCTCACATCAAAGTTACCGGCTTTGCCATGCCAAGGGTTACTCTGTCTGATCATCTTCCGTTGGTATGCGATTTCGAAATAAAACGCTGATTTCGCAGGGACGTTTTTTGGCCAGTACTACGACTGGGCTTGCAGTATTCTTTTTGTTCACCGTACGGGACCAAGCAATTAGGGGCATTGCCAATCAGGTCTGAACGGCCTTCTGCGCGAAGAGCTTCTCTGGCCTTTCTATGGAATTCAGGCATATGCGAAAGCAGAATTGCTCTTTGATTTGATTTCTCACGATCAGTTCGTGCCGTATATATGTCTTCGCCGGTGAAGGGATCCATTCCTGTATAAAAAATACTTGTTGCAACAGTAAGTGGAGCAGGATAGAAATCCTGTACCTGTTCTGGCTTGATGCCTGTTTGATTCAAATAACTGGCAAGTTCAATCATATCAGCGTTAGTACAACCAGGATGCCCGCTCATAAAATATTCTACAATGGCATACTTATGTTTTGTATTTCTTACATGCGTGAGAAATGCTCTTACGAAATCCCGATAAACACCGGAATCAGGTTTTCTCATAACTTCGAGTACTCGTTTGGATATATGTTCCGGAGCTATCTTCAGAAGTCCACTGACATGATGTTCAACTAGTTCTTTGATGTATTTGTCACCCCCTCCGGCAAGCGCAAGATCAAACCGGATTCCGCTGGTAATAAAGACATGTTTAACCCCCTTCAGTTGTCTGGCAGAGCGCATAAGGCTAAGCAGGGGGCCATGATCGACATTTAAATTATTGCATATATTGGGGAAGACGCAGCTTTTCCGAGCACATCCAGAATATCCCTTTTGACAAGTTGTTCCATACATATTGGCTGTTGGACCGCCTATGTCGCTGATAGTACCTTGGAATTCGGGCTCAGAAGTTAATCTGCTGATTTCATTCAAAATACTTTCGGAGCTTCTCGATACGACCTGTCGTCCTTGGTGGATGCCTATTGCACAGAAGCTGCATGCCGAATAACAACCTCTGTGAGAAGTTATAGAATGCTTG
>MHBM01000154.1 GCA_001804885.1 Lentisphaerae bacterium RIFOXYA12_FULL_48_11 | reverse complement strand
ATCGCTTGATGACGTCAAGGAGTGGTTCAAGACTTACTATGGTGCAGCAAACGCTGTGCTGGTAATTGCCGGTGATGTAACAGCGGAAGATGTTCTGGAAAGAGTAAAAAAATATTTTGGCGATGTTCATTCAGGACCGCCCATTGCAAGGCAATCTGCCTGGATTGCAAAAAGGACAGGAACCCACCGTCAGGTGGCACAGGACCGGGTGCCTCAAGCCCGTGTTTACAAGGTATGGAATGTTCCGCAATACGGGGCTACAGATGCAATCATGCTGGATCTGGTCAGTGACGTATTGTCACAGGGGAAGACGTCACGCCTTTACAAGCGCCTGGTATATGATGACCAGACTGCGACAGACGTCAGTGCATTCATAGATGCAGGTGAAATAGCCGGCCAGTTCTATATTGTGGCGACAGCCAGGCCGGGCGGTGACCTTGCTAAAATCGAAAAGGCCATTGATGAAGAGATGGAACAATTTCTTTTGAAAGGACCAACCAGGGATGAGCTTCAACGTGTGAAGACCCAGTTCGAAGCCGGATTCATTCGTGGGATTGAGCGTATAGGCGGTTTTGGCGGCAAGTCGGATATTCTTGCTCATAACTTTGTGTTCACCGGTAATGCCGATTACTACAAGACTTATCTTGAAGAAGTGCGGGAATCTTCTCCATCCCGGCTGAGGGATGCAGCCCGCAGCTGGCTTTCTGACGGGCAGTATATTCTTGAAGTTCATCCGTTTCCGAAATACACGGTTACGGAGAGCAATGTTGACCGCAGCAAACTTACGGTACCAGAGATAAAGCCGGAGGCTGGATTCCCTGATCTTAAACGCGCGAAACTTTCAAATGGACTGAAAGTTTTATTTGCGGAACGTCACTCTGTGCCTGTTGTTCAATTCAACCTGCTGGTTGATTCCGGTTTTGCCGCGGACCAGGCAGGTGTACCTGGAACAGCGGAGCTCGCCATGGGGATGCTGCTGGAGGGAACCAGGAGGCGCACATCGCTGGAAATCAGTGATGAAGTGGCTCTTCTTGGAGCCAAGCTGGGCGGTGGTTCGGACCTGGATACTTCTTATGTTTCGCTCAATGCTCTCAAGGAAAATCTTGGCCCATCGCTGGATATCTTTGCCGATGTGATATTGAATCCTGTTTTTCCAGAAGCAGATTTCAAGCGTCTTCAGAAACAGCACATTGCGGGAATACAGGCTGAGAAGGCTGAGCCGCGCTCCCTGGCCATGCGGATCTTCCCTGAATTGCTTTATGGTTCAGATCACGCTTATGGCCATCCTTTTTCCGGTTCAGGTGATGAGGCCGGGGTGGCAGGGCTCACCAGTACCGATATGCGGAAATTCCACTCATCATGGTTTAAACCGAACAACGCGACGCTTGTTATTGTCGGGGACACAACTCTTGACGAGATAACACCACTGCTTGAACGCCTGTTCAAAAACTGGAAAGCGGGTGCGATTCCTTCCAAGAATATCGCCACGGTGAAGGGACCTGTTAAGCCCATCGTATATATAGTAGACCGGCCTGGCTCAATACAGTCGGTCATCTGTGCTGGGAGCATCGCTCCACCCAAGGCTAATCCGGATGAAATTGCGATTGAGATTATGAACAAGATTCTTGGAGGTGATTTTACTTCGCGCATCAATATGAATCTTCGCGAGGATAAACACTGGACTTATGGAGCCCGCAGCTCCATACCGGATGCACGGGGGCAACGCCCGTTCATTGTCATGGCGCCTGTTCAGGGTGACAAGACGAAAGACGCAATGAAGGAGATACATAATGAATTGCGCGGAGTGCTAAGTGATAAACCGATTACCGATTCTGAGTTCGGAAAAGCTGTCACAAACCAGACGCTCAGGTTGCCGGGTGCGTGGGAGACCATGCACCGTGTTGCAGGAGGAATGTCCGAGATCGTTCGATTTGGTCTGTCTGATGATTACTTCAAGGCTTATCCTGCAAATATCCGTGCACTTACAAGGGGTGCTCTTTCCAAGGGCGTTGATTCGGTAGTACGGCCTGATAATCTTGTATGGCTTATCGTGGGAGAAAGAAACAAAATAGAAGCTTCTATTCGTGAACTCGGATTGGGTGAAATCAAGTTTCTCGATGCTGATGGCAAATCTGTCAACTAAGGCATGCACAACCAGCTTTCCGCCGCCATGTCCGCTGACATGGCGGAAGTGGAACAAGATAACTACTGTCCCTTCTGGATGCAATTCCGGATGTGTGCCACGTTGCGTTTCAGGAGTGCCACTCGTTCTTCCGGGGTTTTGCACTTACCAATGGATTCGTCCTCGATACAGATGTCGCCCTTATATCCCACTTTTGCCAGGATGCCGCAGACCTTGGCTATATCGATATCGCCTTCCTCGAGAGCGCAATTGTATTTTCCATATTCCCAGCCGGCTTCCCTCATGACCTCACGCTGTTCGGCAGGATAATTGATGTTCTTGACGTGGGTATGTTTGGCATAGGGTGCGAGGACGCGAAGTATGCCGTACACCTCCGACAAGGGGTAACCGCGCCAGTAGAAGTTGCCGGTATCGAGTGTTGAACCGAGTCTATCTGAGCCGACAACCAGGAACACGTTCAACAGGAATGCGAGGTTGTTGCCCTGGAAGCCGTGGTTCTCGATTCCCAGTGTAACTTTCGAGTTGGCTGTTTTCTTCAGTGCACCGCCAAGCCCTTCCGCGAAAATCTGGACACGCTCTTCAAAATTAAGCTTTTTCTCCTTCGACATGGCGGAGTCAATACGTACTGCCGGCGCGCCCATAATATCGGCAATTTCTATGGATCTGGCGATGAAGGCCGTGTTTGACTCCATGTTACCGGTGCTGAAATCACAGGCTGTCAGAACCCCGCAAATTTTAATTCCTAGCTTGTCAGCGGTCTTACGGAAGGCCTTTGCGTCATCATTCGATGTGATGAACAGCTTGTTGGTTGAATCGATGGCCCGAATGCCATAATCCTTGCCGAGGTTGACTTCCAGTGCGGTGACGCCAAGTTCGCGTAAACCTTCAATAGGTGTCGGGAAGGCATTTGTGCCCAGAAACACATCGCGAACACTTACATACATGCCTGAAGGGTCTGCCGCTCCTGATGTACCTGCAATAATAACGAACAGAAGAGTTATGATGATTTTCTGATACAGTGAGCTTTTCTGCATTTTCCTGTCTCCTGATTGATGTTGATGAATTAAGCTGTATTAAGTTGCCAAGGGTATTGCCAAACTGCAAACAGATAAGAAGACTAATATTTGCTTGTCAGAATTTACCCCACTGCGGTCGTACTCCATGACGTGCATTCTGGGGCGACGGTTTACGACCTGCGCGTATGTCGGCATATGCAGCACGGTTCCTGTCGTGATACTCAAAGGATGACTCGAATCCGAATTCATCCTGAAGAGCCCGAACTGTAATTACTGGGTCGACTGGTTCTACCAGGATATGGCCGCAGCCGGGATTCGTACGACGTACATCGACCCGGTCACCATACTTGGCCTTTATCTTGTCGGGGATCGACACATTCCAGTCGAGGTGTGACACAATGAAATCAAGATTAACGTCCCGCATCACAAAAGGAGTATCTTTATCAGTTTCAACCAGTACGGCCCCGCATGGATCGACAATGCGTGACTGGCCGGACCGTACCGAGGTCATAATATAGTAGTGGTGAAGATATGCGTAAGCCCACAAGGGGAATCCACCGTCGTAAGCTGAAGGCCAGAGTACCATTTGGGCACCTTTTTTCCGCAGTAGTTCCCAGTTCTCTGGAAAGCCGAGGTCATAGCAGATCTGGATTCCAATACGTCCGAAATCGAGATCAAAAACCGGTATATCGGGTGAGCCGGGCGTGACACCATCTTCCAGGACGGTGTAGTCCGGCGATGTGGCAACGGGGCAAGCCTTGTCGTATATACCGGCGACTTCTCCTTTACGGTCAAGTATTATGGCGGAATTGAATATTTTTCCATCTCGCTGGGTGTAGGAAGGGCATACTATATAACAATGATGTTTCCTGGCACGCTGGGCGGCGGCCTCGATTGTCATGCCATGCAGCGCCTCGGCCTTTTCTGAGGCAGGGTTCTTCCCCATTCCAGCTGTGGCAAAATTTTCAGGCAGGCATACAAGATCCGGCTTCTGTTCGAGCACTTTGTCCGCCCGTTCCATCATCAGCGCGCAACTTTCTGCAATTGTTTTCCGCATAATGCCTGCCTGACAGACCGTCGCAATACGCGCACGCCGGCCTTGAGGTGGAGTTGTAATTGATAATGGTGCTTTCGTTACGCAGGATGTGGTACCGATCAGTACGCCTGCAGCCGCGCTTTTAAAGAAAGTACGTCTATTGACAAGTGACTGTTTTTTCATCAGGAATTCCTCCTTTGTATTCTTGTGGCAACTCTCTTTGCCTGATATTCAAAGCCGGGCTAGGGGAACAATGTGATCAAGCTGTCCGCGAACAGGCTGTGGCCGAAAACATTCGGATGGTTGATATTGTTCTCCATCAACGTAAGGTAGGGAATGCCCTGCCGCCAGAGGCGGCCATAGCGCAACGAAGCGTCAGCAAGAGCAATATTGTATTTTTGTGAGAACAGCCGGAGACCTTTGACGTAAGGGCGGGGATCATCATCAATGTTCTTCTGACTTTTGAGTCCCATCCAGTCCGGCCTGACGTAATGAGGGGTCAGTATGATCCATTCCGCGCCGATTGTCTGGAAATCATTCAGGAGTCTGCCGTATCTTTCTTCGACCTGTTTTTCATTCAGTCCTGCGTCATTTACGAACTCTGAAACAATAAGGTCCGGCTTCTGGTCCAGAACCTTTTCCTTGTAATTGTGTATACTACCGGGCGGCTCGGCGAGATAAGTCCCGGTGTTGCGTCCGCCCCAGGCTTCTGTGACGAGGGTGATGTTCGCCTTTGGGAACTTTGTTTTCAGTCTCTCGACGAACATTTTCTGCCAGCGCTGGTATGTGGTTACGCTGTCGCCCCACGCCAGTATTTTCAAAGGTTCACCCGACTGCAGTTTCTTGATGGTTTTTGGCAGAATCTTCTCGGCTATCGATGGGCTTTGTCTCGGTTGTTCGGGGTAAGAGGGTTCAAGGATCGGGAAAAGGTTGTCGGAAGAAAGAGCTTTGATCGGGCCTGAAATAAAAATGTTGGCGAGACATTTCTCACCGCTGGCAAGCGGGGGGATGGCGGGGACGGATGTATGTGGTTCTCCACGTTTAAGAGTGATTTTGCCATTGGCCGACAGAAAGATGGAATCAATGCGCATCTTTGCGTATTTATAACTTATGAAGACAGGTTGTCCCGCCTTGATTCGGCCCTCTGGCATGCGTCCGACACTGCCCCATTCAAGATCGGCTTCGTAGTCTTTTCCTTTTTCATAAGTCAGTGATGTGTTGTCGGCCGTTTCTTTGATAACAAGGCTTGTCGGGTCAAGGGCGCCCTTGACAGAGCATTCCTCGGCGCGGACCCCCTGCAGCGTCAGGCCCTTCTTCCAGCTTGGTCCTTTCGGATTGAAATCCAGGAGATTGCCATATTTTTCAGATGTTACCGTGACCATGTCAGGCAGCGAAATATCGAAGGCTACATTTGCAGAAACTGTGACCTTCCAGTCGCCTGCCAGAGAGACCTCTGCCGGTTCTCCGGCTGAGGCCAGTCCGCGAAGCATACAAGCTGATACAAGAAGAACCGGTACGAGAGATTTTTGTGATAGTGTAGGCATAATTCGGAAATTCTGGACATTCTCCGCTGAATTATCAAGATGACTTTTGCAGATTTTTGGCTCAAACATGCATATTGCATCTTGTATGAAATCTGGCATTATTCCCAGCCAACAGGAGGAGCCCGTCATGAGTAGAAGATCAATGACCCGCCGCGAATTTATTACCCGTACAGCCACAGTTGCCGGTGTTGCATATATTACGCCGAGGTTCAAATGTGTCGCCCAGGCGGATATAAAGAAAACGGCAACAGACATCGTGACTCTCGGGCAGACGGGCTTGAAACTCAGCCGTCTTGGCATGGGTACCGGGAGCAATGGCGGAAAAGTGCAATTTGATCTCGGGCAGGAAGTTTTCAACAAGCTTGTAAGTTATGCTTATGACAAGGGTATACGCTATTTCGACTGTGCGCAGAGCTACAAGACTTTTCCATGGATAGGCGATGCGATCAAGGGCCTGCCGCGTGACAAAATATTTCTTCTTTCCAAAATAGGCAGTTCGCCTGAGAAGCCTTCTGAAATAATCGACAATCATCTGCGCAACTTTAAAACCGATTATATTGATTGTATGCTTGTGCACTGTGCGGTGAAAGAGACATGGACTGACGATCAGCGCCGTTTGATGGACGCAATTGATGAAGCGCAACAGAAGGGTAAGATCAAGGCCAAGGGTGTGTCGTGTCATAGTCTACCAGCGCTTCGTATTGCTGCAGAATCCAAGTGGGTGCAGGTTAATCTTGTTCGTGTAAATCCCCAGGCCAAGCATATAGACGGAGAAACACCGAAATGGGATGCTCCCGGCAATGCCATAGAGCCGGTAATCAGCTTGATCAAGAAGATGCATGCGAACGGGCATGGCATCATCGGAATGAAATTGATCGGTAACGGTGATTTCACTAATCCGGATGATCGCGAAAAATCCATCCGATATGCCATGGCCCAGAAGGAAATCGATGCCGTGGTCGTTGGTTGCAAAAGCCCGGCAGAAGTTGACGAAGCCATAACACGCATCAACAATGCTCTTGCCGGGTAGAGCTGGGAATTCCCTGTAAAAATTGCCGGCCTCTGCCTGAAACACGTCATCCGTCTTTGCGTGAGCCTCCTCTAGCACTTCCGGTCCGAGGGATCTATCTATATCTCTTGTGTAAGTCGGAAAAAATGCCAAATCCCTGCTTGACTATGGCTGGGTTGGCGAGTAGATTAACTATCGCTTTGGAAAGGATTGTATCTTTGTAAAGAGTGGGCACGCCCACTCTTTTCTGTGTAAGGTGTTGGTGTTTAAGTTGTTGCGTAGATTGCAAAGGTGGAAAAGCCATGAATAATGAGCTTATAAATATACTCAATTATATGGAGAAGGAGCGGAAGATTGACCGTGAAACGCTCATTCAGGCTGTTGAGTATGCCTTGCTTTCGGCTTCAAGGAAAAGTGTTGGTCCGGCAAAAGATTTACGAATTGAGATAGACAGGAAAACCTGTGATATCAGGGCATTTGCCAAGGCGGAAGTCGTTGCAACGGTAACAAAGGACGATAATAGCGAGGTTTCTCTGGAGAAAGCCAAGCTTGTTAAATCTGACGCCCAGCTTGGTGAATTTGTTGAAATAGAGGTTACCCCAAAGAATTTCGGACGAATTGCCGCCCAGACTGCGAAGCAGGCGATATTGCAGAAGATCAGGCAGGCTGAGAAGAGTATGGTCTACGAGGAATATAAGGACAGGATCGGTGATATTGTCAGTGGTGCTGTCCGCCAGTTTAATCGTAATGATATCATTGTTGATTTGGGGCGTGCAGAGGCAATTATTCCTTCGCGTGAACGTGTGCCGACAGAAGAATATCAGGTTGGTGACAGAATCCGGGCATATGTTGTTTCCGTGCAGAGTAATGCGTCGGGACCAAGTATCATGCTTTCAAGGAGTCATCCTAATTTTGTGAAGGCATTGTTCCAACTCGAAGTGGCGGAAATAGCCGACAAGATTGTGGAGATCAAGGGTATTGCGCGAGAACCCGGATACAGGACGAAGATAGCCGTCGTTTCTCACGATGAGAAGGTTGATCCTGTCGGCGCGTGCGTGGGTATGCGTGGAATAAGGGTAAAGAATATAGTGAGAGAGTTGTCGGGCGAGAAGATCGATATCATACGCTGGAGTGACGATATAAAAACTTATGTTGGTAATGCACTTTCGCCGGCAAAGTTGTCCAAGATAGCAATAAATCCTGCAGGAGAACGTATCGTTCATGTGGTTGTTGATGCCGATCAGCTGTCTCTTGCAATCGGGAAGAAAGGCCAGAATGTCAGGCTTACGGCCAAGCTTATAGGCTGGAAGATAGACATCCAGAAGGACGAGGGCGACATAAGCTTTGAAGAAAAGGTTGCAAAGGCTGTTGATGGTCTTGCAATGGTAAAGGGGATAAGCCGTGAGCAGGCCGAGCTTCTTGTGAAGGCCGGATTCCTTACGGTTGAAGGTATCCTGGCGGCCGAAGAAAATGATCTTGCAGAAACTACGGGTCTGGACATTGAGACTGCCAGGGCAATTCATAATGCGGCAGCGGCGATGATTCCGGAAGAAGAAACAGGCGGCTGATTTACTGAAGATCGGATTTTATGAGAGTACACGAAATAGCCAAAGAGTTGGATGTTCCGAGCAAAGATCTGCTCGAGATGCTGCATGGTCTTGGTGTTGAGGCCAAGAATCATATGACAACTCTAGAGGAGGCGGATGTCAAGCGTCTCCGTGATGCGGTTGCCAAAGCAAAGAAAGCCGGTACTCTCAAAAAGCCGGAACCTCCCAAGCCGGTGGCTAAACCAGTTCCTGTAAAACCCGAGAAACCAAAAGAAGAGAGAAAAGAAGAAAAAAAGGAAGAGAAGAAGACGGAGGTTCCAAAAGAGGAAAAGAAGGAACCTAAGAAAGAAGAAAAGCCGGTAGAGGAAGTGGTGCCTCCCGTGTCGACTCCCGTTCCCGTTCAACCTTCCGCCCCTAAAGAAGCCGTCAAGCCGGTTCATAAAGCAAAGCAGAAAGTCGAGACACCTGTTGCTTCCCAACCCAACGCAAGCAATCTGATTGTTGTGCAGGGTCCGGTTGTGGTGAAAGATTTTGCAGAGAGGCTTGGTATCAGGCCGAATCAGCTTGTGGCCGAGTTGATGGGGATGAATATACTGGCTTCGCTCAACGAGCGCGTGGATGTTCCTGTTGCCAAGAAGATTGCCGAGAAGCACGGTTTCGAATTTGAACATCAGAAGAAACTTTCCGAGCATACCTATGTCCACAAGAAGAAGGACGTCGAAGACTTATTTGAAGGAGAAGATAAGCCTGAGGATTTGATTCCACGCCCTCCTGTGGTTACTTTCCTGGGACATGTTGACCATGGCAAGACTTCTCTGCTGGATAAAATCAGGGATACAGCGGTGGCCAAGGGAGAGCATGGCGGGATTACCCAGCACATTGGCGCGTATACTGTTGACGTTAACGGCCACAATATAACTTTTCTAGATACCCCGGGGCATGAAGCATTTACGGCCATGCGCGCGCGCGGCGCAAACATGACGGATATCGCAGTAATCATAATTGCGGCTGACGATGGCATAATGCCACAGACCAAGGAAGCCATCCAGCATGCCAAGGCGGCAGAGGTTTCCATCATGGTGGCTCTAAACAAGATTGATCTAAGGGGAGCCAGCGTTGAGAGGGTCAAGCAGCAGCTTCAGGGTGTAGAGCTTGCGCCTGAAGAATGGGGCGGCAGCACAATTTGTTGTCCTGTAAGTGCCATTACCGGGGAAGGTGTTAACCATCTCCTTGAAATGATACTGTTGCAGGCGGAAGTTCTGGAGTTGAAGGCCAACCCCAAGAGGCGCGCAGCAGGATTTGTTATTGAAGCCAGGCTTGAGCCTGGAATGGGGCCGGTTGTTAATCTTTTAGTAACCAACGGTACACTGAATGTCGGGGATGCCCTTGTTTGTGGCCAGCATTGGGGTCGTATCCGTGCGTTGATTAATGACCATGGCGTTAAACTGAAATCGGCCGGACCGTCAACACCGGTTAAGTGTCTTGGTTTGTCTGGAGTTCCAGAGCCGGGCGCGGAATTCAAGATATGTTCGAATGACAGGATTGCGCGTTCACAGGCCCTGGAAGCTGCAGAGAAGGTTCGCACCGAGAAAATAGCGGCACCCAAGAGGGCTTCTCTTGAAGATCTGTTCAGTCAGATTCAGGACAATTCCAAGCTTGAACTTAAGGTTGTGTTAAAGGCCGATACACAGGGTTCTGTTGAAGCAATCATTCACTCCCTGCAGGAGATCAAGAGTACAAAAGTTTCGCTGAATATCATTCTGGCCGGTACGGGTAATATCACGGTGAATGATGTGATGCTTGCGAGCGCTTCCAATGCGGTTGTGCTCGGTTTTCATGTTGCCAAGGAGCCTGGATCTGATGCGCATGCCAAGAGGGAAGGAATAGAGATAAGGCTTCATACAATTATCTATGAATTGTTGGATGAAGTGCGCAATGCGATGACGGGATTGCTGGCGCCGCAGGTTAAGGAAAAAGTGATAGGTCATGCCGAAGTGAGGGAAGTGTTCAGCGTCGGAAAACAGAGCAAGGTTGCCGGCTGTTACGTGATGGATGGATTGGTTACGTCGAGATGCAGGGCGCGTGTAAAACGCGGTAAAGAAGTTCTCTATCAGGGTTCGCTGGTATCTCTCAAGCATTTCCGTGATGATGTTTCCATGGTTCGTGAAAATCAGGAATGCGGATTGCGCTTTGAGAATTTCTCGGCGTTTGACAAAGGTGACATTCTTGAGTTTTACGAGCTTGAAGAAATCAAGCAGTCTCTCTAGCAGACAGTTTCATCATTTTTTCCAGAATATCCGGATTTGTGCAAAACAGGCAGATGTTTGTGCTCGTGATTTTGAAGGTGGTTGTTTATGACTGTTGACAGGTTGACAAGGGTTAACGAGCTTCTGAAGAGGGAGATAGGAGAGGCGCTCTTCCAGATCGTGAAGGAAGATGACTTTGATTTGTCGGCCGTTACTGTTACACATGTTATGACCAGCAGCAACCTTCGTAATGCCAGGGTGATGGTTTCCATCCGTGATAACCAGGATAAGAGGGATAGAATGCTGGCCATTCTCCGGAGGTATCGCGGGGAGATTCAGAAACGCATAAGCAAGGATATCATTCTGAAATATACACCGCGTCTTACATTTGAGCTGGATACTTCAATCGAAAAGGGTGATGCGGTTTTAAGTCTGCTTCACAAAATGGAAAGGCAGGGAGAATTGCCGCCCGAGGAAGATGAGCCGGTTGATAATTCCAGTGTTGATGAGAATAATACCTGAAGAAATGGTTTTTAAATGGCTGATACAAGATTCAATTGCAAGAACAGCTCTGCACCTGTCCGTTCCATAAGCCCTTATGATGGGATACTGCTTGTCGATAAACCGTCCGGCCCAACATCTCATGATATAGTTGCTGCAATTCGCGGTCGTTTTCGTTTCAACAAGGTGGGGCACGGCGGCACGCTGGATCCACAGGCTACAGGTTTGCTTGTTATTCTCCTCGGCAAGGGTACGAAGCTGTCAAACCGGTTTGCCGGATCAGACAAGAATTATGAAGGGACAATGAAGTTTGGGGTTTCAACCGACAGCCAGGATGCCCAGGGAGTTATTATCAGGGAAGGGGATTGCAGTCATGTCACCCGCGAGCAGCTGGAGGTCGAAATGAAGAAGCTGACGGGCGATATCATGCAGACGCCGCCAATGGTTTCGGCGGTAAAGATCAAAGGAGTCCCTCTTTACAAACATGCTCGAAAAGGCGAAACAGTCGAGAGGGAGCCGAAACTCATCCATATATATGAGTTCAAGCTCACCAGTTTCTCACTTCCGCAGGCAGCATTTTTTCTGAGATGTTCCAAAGGCACTTATGTCCGCACGCTCTGTTCTGATATTGGTGATGCGCTTGGCTGTGGTGCACACCTTGAACAACTGCGCAGGACGAGGTGTGGCGATTTTAATGTCGAGGATGCGCTCTCCATGGATGCCGTCATGAATATGGACTTGGCAGGTATAGCGGAACGGGTTATAGGACTGCATCAGCTTTCCATCAGCGGTTGCATAATTCCGGATAACCAGCCATAGTTTAATCCTTCAGTAAGCATATATATGAAGGTAATAAAAGACCTGAAATTCTTCCTGAAAGAACGACGACCTGTTGTTCTTGCAGTAGGGTTCTTTGACGGACTTCACAGGGGACACAGGAAGGTCATAAACAAGACTGTTGCCGAGGCTAAGCGGCTTGGAGGCATCGCCTGGGTGCTGACATTTGATCAGCATCCCATGAAGATTCTGCGACCTGTTTCTGCGCCATTACTGCTGACATCAAACCTGCACAAGGTAAGACTGCTTGAGAATATGGATGTAGATGGATGCCTGTTAATGCCTTTCACGCGGCAGCTGGCCGGACTGGAGCCTGAGGCTTTTGTGAAACTTTTATCAGCGACCATTCCCACGCTATCCAGTATTTTTGTGGGTGAGAACTGGCGATTCGGGCGCCGGGAAAGGGGTGATTCCGGTATGCTGATTAGACTGGCCCGCAGGTTTTATATCAAAGTTACGGTTGTTAAATCTGTGTTGAAGGCCGGCAGAATTGTTTCCAGTACTCGTATTCGCGAAAAGGTGGCTTCGGGCAATCTTTCTAAAGCGGGGCAAATGCTTGGCAGACCTTTCAGTATTCTTGGTAATGTCATCAGGGGTAGGGCGGTAGGAAGGATGCTCGGTTTTCCAACGGCCAACATGGAAACTTATAATGAGGTTCTTCCCCCGACAGGTGTATATGCGGTGCGAGTGCTGGTTGGCCGTGAAATGATCAATGGAGTGGCGAATATCGGGGTTAGCCCCACTTTTCCTGGAGCAAAGAAGAGGAAGACCATTATTGAAGTACATCTGCTTGATGTAAAAGGGAATTATTATGGCAGAGAACTGGAGGTTTTCTTTGTAAGAAAACTGAGAGACGAAAAGCGTTTCAAGTCTGTTAAGGCATTGAAAGAGCAGATAGAAAAAGATGTGAGGAAAGCCCGGGCAATGTTGCGATAGAGCTTCTGAGTTTGTGATTTCTTCCTGCCAGGCCAACCATCATTACTTCATCAACAGCAGGCTTAAAGCCATTACCAGCATCCCTGTCACGAGGCCGAAGAGGCTGTCATGTCCCTTGCCGTAAGCCCTGCTGGTCGGCAGTAATTCATCAAGACTGATATAAACCATGATGCCTGCCACTCCTCCGAAAAGTATACCCATGATTTGTGAGGGAAATGTTCCGTTCTCGCCGCCCATAAAAATTAGCAATGCCAGGTAGGCAATTCCTGCTCCAACGGGTTCGGCCAATCCGCTGAGGATGGAATAAAGAAAAGCTTTTTTGCGATTGCCGGTGGCATAGAAAATTGGAACAGACACGCTGATTCCCTCGGGAATGTTGTGCAACGCGATCGCTACAGCAATAGCCATGCCGAGATGGGGATCCTGAAGGGCGGCAAGGAATGTGGCCAGACCTTCAGGGAAATTGTGAATGCCGATGGCCAGGGCTGTGAATAAACCCATTCGCATGAGTTTGTGATGCTGGCTGTGATCGTGGGTGCCTGCTGACATTGCGACGTCAGTAGAGACATTAAATTCAGGGTGTGGTGCAGAGGGGTTGTGCAGCGGCATGGTCTCTGCTTCGGAATGGGTTTCGTGCGGATTTTCCGCTGCAGGAATGAGATTATCAATCAGGCCGATCAGCAGCATGCCACCGAAGAATGAGGCGGCATTGATCCAGTGTGCCCAGTAATCGCCATATCGTTCTGAAAGAGCTGTAAGCCCCTTGAAGAATATCTCTACAAATGAGACATAGAGCATTACTCCTGCAGAGAATCCTGTTGCCACCGAAAGGAATCGGTAGTTGGTTCTTTTGGCAGTGAACGCAATTATGCTGCCGATGCCGGTGGCCATGCCTGCAAACACTGTCAGCCCGAATGCAATCCAAACTTCTTTCATCATCTGTACCTGTTTTATCCGTTTTTGACAGTGATCCGTGGCCCTCAACCTTGTGAATGAATGTGGATTTTACTTTTTCATTCGTCAAGATTTCCTGTGTGATAAAGGGCCCGAATATGATATTTAGCGTTAAAGGGCTGGATCGGGGCACCTAAAAAAGATGTAAGAATCCCTTTACAAAGGAGGGTTGGATATATATATTGCCCCGACAAAGATAAAGGAAAAACAACAAAAATCAGGGTAGAGTTCAGTTAAATGAGCAAGATAGACAAGAAAGCTGTTCAGAAAGAGTTTCAGCGCCATGAAGGCGACACAGGTTCTTCAGACGTCCAGGTTGCTCTTCTCTCCGAAAGGATTGAGAAGCTGACGGAGCACTTGAAGGGACACAAGAAGGATCATAGCTCGCGCTACGGCCTCATCAAGATGGTAAGTGATCGCAGACGTCTCCTCGACTATCTCAAGGAGAAGGACGAAGAGCGTTATCAGAAGATCATAACCAGGCTTAACATTCGCCACTAGCTCTCAGAATCTTCGATGTTTGCACTTAATCCGTGCAGTCGAATAGTCTTTACGTATTCTGAACAGTGCTCTTACCCAGGAAGAAAGAAGGTAGTATGAATAACACAACATCAGTATCAGTAACCATCGGTGGAAAAACATTAACTTTTGAAGCAGGGCTCCTTGCACAGCAGGCTGCCGGCTCCGTTACCGTTCAGCTCGGCGACACTATCCTTTTCTCGGGAATCACATGTGCAGATGAACCCAAGGAAGGAATTGATTATTTTCCCCTGCAGGTCGAGTACAGGGAGAAATTCTATGCGGCCGGCCGCTTTCCGGGAGGCTTTTTCAAGCGTGAATCAAGACCAGCCGAGAAGGAAATTCTTACTGCCCGTTTGACCGACAGGCCGATCCGTCCACTGTTCCCCGAGTATTACAGGAATGAAGTCCAGATCAATAATATGCTTCTTTCCGCGGATGGTAACAATGATTCGGACATATTGAGCATTAATGCGGCAAGCTGTGCGCTTACGATTTCGAAGATACCGTTCCTTGGTCCAATCGCAGGAGTGCGTGTTGGCAGGGTTGACGGTCAGTTTGTGGTCAATCCCACTCATGAGCAGAGAGATGTCAGCGACCTTGACCTGGTTTATGCCGGCACAAGAGATTTACCGCTAATGATTGAAGGTGGAGGTGCTGAGATCAAGGAGCCTGATCTTGTTGCTGCGATGAAACTTGCCCATGCCGAATGTGTGAAACTTATTGATGCCCAGCTTGAACTGCGCAGGAAGCTGGGGCTGCCGGACAAGAAAGTTGAGGAGCCTGCTCACGATGATTCAATCGTCAATGCGGCGCGCGAGCTTGTGGCTGGTGAGCTGGTTGAAGCACTTCTTATAGCGGGCAAACTGCAGAGGGAAACGAAGATCAAAGAGATCAAAACTGCCCTCAAGGCGAAATTGCTGGAAAAATTCCAGGAAATGACCAATGAGCAGTTCAGGTCGGCTTTTGACAAGATAGAGATTGAGCTTGTACGTAAGAATGTGCTGGAAAAGGGTAAGCGAATTGACGGGCGTGGTTTTGATGATCTGCGGCCATTGAAGGGCCAGGTTGGATTGCTTCCAAGGACGCATGGCTCAGCACTTTTCAGCCGCGGGGAAACCCAGGCGCTTGGTATTGTGACGCTGGGAACCAAATCCGACATGCAGGATATTGATGCCGTTACCGGTGGTCCTACCGAAAAGAAATTCATGTTGCACTACAATTTTCCGCCTTACAGTACTGGTGAAGTCGGGCGTCTTGGCAGCACAGGCCGCAGGGAGATCGGTCACGGCGCGCTTGCAGAGCGCTCAATCGAGGAGATTATTCCCAAGGACTATCCTTATACAGTCCGCCTGGTTTCGGACATCATGGGATCGAATGGTTCATCCTCCATGGCCAGTGTTTGTGTTGGAACCCTGGCGTTGATGGATGCGGGTGTTCCAATTACGAAGCCGGTTGCCGGAATCTCGATAGGTTTGTTTACTGGCAACAACAAGGCTGACCTTGTTGTTGATATCATTGGCTCCGAGGACCATTGCGGAGACATGGACTTTAAAGTTGCTGGTACACGTGACGGTATTACCGGGTTCCAGGTTGATTTAAAGATAAAAGGTTTGGACTGGAATCTTGTTGAGGGTGCTTTTGAGAAAGCACGCGTGGCGCGTAACAAGATACTTGATTTCATGGCTTCCGTAATCGAGACGTCGCGGACCGAGTTGTCGCCGTATGCTCCAAGGATACACATTCTGAAAATTGATCCCGAGAAGATCGGCGAACTGATCGGTCCGGGCGGTAAAAACATCCGTCGCATTACTGAGTTATCAGGCGCCCAGATAGATATCGAAGATGACGGCACCGTCAGCATATTCACGGCAAGCAAGGAGTCTCTTGATGTTGCGCTGCGTGAAGTTAATATGATTGCGGCGGATCCTGAAGAGGGTATGATTTACGACGGTACTGTGACAGGTATAAAGGAATTTGGTGCATTTGTGGAAATTCTGCCCGGCAGGGATGGGCTCGTCCACATAAGTGAACTGGCTGATTTCCGGGTGAAGAGGGTTGAGGATATCTGTAAGATCGGCGATCAGATGTGGGTTAAGTGCATAGGGGTTGATGATCGCGGAAGGATCAAACTCAGCCGCAGGGAAGCGATGCGGGAAAAGGACGCTGAACAGCAGTCCAAGTAGGTTCCGGGTATTCAGACGGTTGTTCTGGCGTGATGCGTTGTCTCCCTGTGTGATGGTGGGGAGACAGCAAATTATATGATGCTCCGGGTAAAACAGTTTCTGGCCATGGCTGGACTAACGGCTCTGGAGGCCATACGTCAGCCTATATGCCTGCTTCTGACGGCAGGATGTGTTGTATCAATTGCCGCAGTTCCTCTCACAATTATGCACCTGTTTGGCGAGGATGGCAAACAGGTGCGTGATAGTGCTTTTGCCATTCATTTTGTTTTCGGTCTTTTCATGGCTGGCCATGCGGCAGGTACTCTACTTTCCGGTGAGATAAAAAAAGGCACGGCGTCCGCGGTGCTGAGCAAGCCGGTAAGCCGGGAGCTTTTCTTCCTTTCAAAATTCGCCGGGATTGCAGCAGTGATTCTCGTTTTCTCGGTAGGTGCCACAATTGCCACGCTCTTGAGTGAGCGTGTAGCTGAGAAATTCTATTATACGCAGGCGTTGAATGGTTACGTGATGGATTCACAGACCGGGATGATGCTGTTCTTCTCGCCATTTCTGGCCTGTATATGTGCAGGAATAATCAATTACAGATTCAAGCGACCGTTCACATCTTCGGCTTTCTGGATGATCATTATCTTTCTGCTTATCGTACTCTTTGTCAGCGGTTTCTTCGAGCGGAACGGCCAGTGGAGGCCATACTCCTTGCGTTTGGATTCGCGTATTTTTGCGGTAAGTATTCTTGTTTCCCTCGCGCTCGTGGTACTTTCGGCCGTTGCGATTACCATTTCAACGAGGTTTGACATCATGCCGACAATGATTCTATGCAGCGTGATATTCATGTTTGGATTAATGACGGACTATATCCTGGGCCGTCATGTCGCGGAGTCGTACGTGTGTGGTTTCTTTTATACGGTACTTCCAAACTGGCAGAATTTCTGGGTAGCTGACGCACTTTCCGGGGGTGGACATGTTCCCTGGATATATGTTTTGCATGCGGGTTTATATGCGGTTGTATATACGGTGGGAGTTTTATGCCTTGGGATGTTATCTTTCAGGCATACGGAAGTGAAATAAAAGTATAGGGACGGAGGAACGTCCGATGGATATGGAGAAACAGGCTGGGGCGGTAATTGAAGTCAACAATCTGACAAAGGTTTTCAAGGATTTCTGGAGAAGGCCGAAAGTCAGGGCGGTTGACGGATTGAACCTTGACATAAAAAAGGGTGAAATATTCGGCTTGCTTGGTCCGAACGGTTCAGGGAAGAGCACGACAATAAAGATTCTGCTTGGTTTGTTACATGCCACTTCGGGTAGTGTGACTGTGCTTGGCCGGTCTCCCCGGGATGTTGCAACAAAGGCAAGGATTGGTTACCTGCCGGAAGAATCGTATTTATATAACTACCTGACTCCTTACGAAACACTGAACTTTTACGGGAGTCTTTTTGGTCTGGATGGCCGTGTTCGACGGGAACGGATAGACCAGCTGCTAGAGATGACCGGGCTTAAGCATGCCGCCGGCCGCTCTGTTGGAGAGTTCTCCAAGGGGATGGCGCGTCGTGTCGGGTTGGCGCAGGCACTGATTAATGATCCTGAGCTTGTGATATTGGATGAGCCGACATCAGGCCTTGACCCTGTTGGTTGCAGGCAGGTGAAGGATTTGATGATTACCCTTGCCAAACGTGGAAAGACAATCATTCTTTCTTCTCATCTTCTCGCTGACGTGGAGGATGTTTGCGATCGTATTGCGATTCTTTACAACGGCAGTATAAGGGCGCAGGGCGGGGTGAATCAGCTTCTCGAGAAACAGGAAAGCGTGCGACTAACCATGCCTTCTCTTCCGCCTGAGGTGATGAGGAAAGTGTTGGAGTTGATTCGTAAAGAGGTGGGCAAAGAGCCACAGGTGGATCATCCGTCAATGAACTTGGAACAATTTTTCCTTGAGGTTGTTGAGAAGGCTAACCGGATGGCTTCTCAACAATCCGGGGCGGCGCCGACGGAAATGATGGCGGATTATTTAAAGAAATAAGGGAGCTGCATACGGATGACTGGAGTCCTGGCCATAGCTTTTTTGCAGATAAGGGCTGCGATACGTTCAAAATTGTTTGTCACCCTGATGGCAGTGCTTTTCCTTGTGCTTGTCGGGCTACCCTTGACAATCAAGGGTGATGGAACATTCGCGGGGCAGATCAAGTTGCTTCTTTATTATACGCTTGGATTGGCTACGATTATACTCGGTGCGGCAACGCTCTGGGCTTCGAGCGGGGCAATTTCTCTGGAAGTGGAGTCGCGGCAGCTCCATTTAGTTGCAGTAAAACCGGTGTATCATTTCCAGATATGGCTTGGCAAATTCGTAGGCCTGCTGATCATGAATATTTTCCTGTTATGTTTTACCGGGCTTACAGTACTGGGCCTTATATATTGGACCTTGTCTTTTGGTGCTAGAAGTGACCAGGAGCGAAAGGTTGTCAGAGAAGAGTTGCTGGCCGGCCGAAGGTTGACTAAGCCCCAGGATACTCTGCAGCAGGAAACGCGTGACCGGTATAACGACATGGTTGCGAAAGGTGCAATACCGGCTGATGTCATGCGTGAAGAGGTTCTCATGTCCATTAAGAAGGAACTAATTGCGGACAAAACAATAGTAAGACCTTCTGCGGTCAGGCAATGGAGCATGGAAATACCTGCCGACCTAGGTTTTGATAAGAGTGATAGTGCAGGGAAAATGATGCTGAAAATCCAGTTTTCCCCTGTTCGAGCCGGTACGAACGCGGTTTCCGGCAAATGGAGTGTGGGTACTGAGGAAAAACCGGATATTTTCAGCACGGAAACTGACGGCCGTATGGATGGATTGTATAATTTATCGATCCCGGTTGCGGCTGATTTGCTGGAGGCTGTTATGGCCAGGCCTGACCGGAAGATGATTGTGACATTCGTAAATAATGACGGAGAGAAATCGAAGCCTGTCATGTTTGACCGGATCAATGGAATCAAGTTGTTTATATGGGAAAGCGGCTTTGAATCCAATCTGTTCCGTGCGCTGATTATTGTTTTGTGCCGGCTGTCTCTTCTTGCTGCGATTGGTCTCACTGCCAGCACGTTGTTTTCGTTCCCGGTGGCAACTTTTGTTTCTTTCTCGGTTTTACTGGTGGCATGCATGGCGCATTACTTCATTCTGCTTTCAGAAATGGAGGGCCATGTTCATGCCGGGGAAGAGGCAAAAAGCAGTTACTGGGAGGATACAAGTGAATATGCCATGCGGAAGCTGGATGAGGTTTTTGAACCGATCTTGCAGGTGGAGTCTGTCGGTCCGCTCTCAGACGGAATACTTGTATCCTGGAGGGATGTTGGACGGGTCCTCATGATGATATGCTTTTATTCCAGTTTAATAGGTGGTGCGGGTGTTTTCCTGTTCAGAAGAAGGGAGTTGGCGCTTCCTTATACGTAGTGTTTATAGCTATGAACAAGGTTATATCCATATTTCTTGCTTTAACATCATTACTTTGCTTCTGGTTGTCTGGCATTCAGAGTGGCAGGGTTGTAGGCCTGCGTGCTGATTACCGCCTGAATTCTGCATTACCGATCGACAATGCTCCGCCGTTGATAGCTTTTACCACTGTAGCACTGGGTGGATTCAGCACCCTGATAGCGGATGTGCTGTGGTTCAGGGTTACCGCGCTGCAGGAAGAAGGAAGATATGTTGAGCTTGTCCAGTTGTCGGACTGGATAACCAAGCTTGAACCGCGTTGTGGTGAGATCTGGGCATTTCATGCGTGGAACATGGCTTATAATGTGAGCGTGATCATGCCTTACCCTGAAGACAGATGGCGTTGGGTCAGAAAAGGTATAGAGCTTTTGCGTGATGAAGGCATTCGCTACAATCCCGGTGATCAGCAGGTGTACAGGGAGCTGGGATGGTTATTCCTGAATAAGGTCGGTGGAAAAACGGATGAGACACACCAGTATTACAAAGATAGGTGGGCTGAAGAAATGACGGCCCTTCTGGGTGGCGGATATCCGGACTACCGGAAGCTTGAACAACAGCCTGTTACAGTTAAGAGGATGGCTGAAGAATATAAACTTAGACTGGAAGTGATGCGCAGGATAGATGAGGAATATGGGCCTCTTGACTGGAGATTACCTCAAAGCCACGCTGTTTACTGGGCTGTAAAAGGCAGAGACCGCTGCTGGGATGAGAAAGTGTTACCTTGCGAACGAATGATTCTCCAGGCTGTCAAGGAGTCGTTTGTAAGGGGAAGGATGATTCATGGTACGGACGGACGTTATCATCTTGTACCTGCGACAGAGCTGTTTGAAAAGATCATGAAGGCGCATGATACAGCGCAGAAGAAATATCCTTTAGAAACCTATTTTATTCACTCAAAAGCGGGTTTTATGAAAGACGCCGTGAGGGTGTTTAATGATGCAGGCAGGCAGTCAGAAGCAAGGGCTTTATTTAATCAATTGGTGAGCGAAATACCTGAGTCGATGAAAGAAAGAAATTTTGAAGTTTTTATTAATACTGGCGGAAAATAACCGTTTTCTTTGAGATTCCCCCTGTTATAAACAGCAAAAAAGGCCTTGCGCTCCGACATTCAAGAGAATACATTTTCAGTTAATTCAGGTGGAGAAAACATATGGCACAACCTATTACAATAAAGAAGAAGCCGCTTACAATAAAGACCATAAAGGCGATGCCTCCTCCAAGTGCTGTAGAAGGTGCTGGCGAAGAGCCTGTTGAGCCTGAAGTTTCTGGTGAAGTGCCTGTGTCTGCTTCTCCTGTTGCGCCTGCTAAGGGAGTTCCTTTTCTTGTATCAACAATTTGTGCGCTCATAAGTGTTGTCTGTTTTATTGTGATTCTTGTTTTTCAGATGAATGCAAATAAGGACTTTGGCAGACTCTGTTACGATCAGCCTGGATCAGGTATTCCAAGTGTTCCCGGGAAGGTTGATGTGAGTCCTGCTCCTGCGGTGCCAGCGCCGGCACCTGCAGAAGAAAAGCCAGTGGCTGCAGCTCCTGCTGCTGATGCAGCAGCTGTGCCGGCACCCGCAGCACCTGCCGCGCCGGAAGCGGCAGCACCAGCACCTGCGGCAGCGCCAGAGGCTCCTGTTGCAGTGCCAGCAGCGCCGGCAGCGCCAGAAAATAAATAAGTAATTTCCTCCTCCATGGTGTTATTTCTTTGAGCTCCTTCCTGTCGGGATATTTTCTTCCATGCTCGACAACAAACCGGGCCACTGGGTAGAGTAGACGTCATTGAATATGGAAACGAAAACTATTGAGAATAAGCCTCTTATCCACAGCCTGAGCAGGGATGAACTGACTGGCATATTTGCAGAAATGAAGGAGCCAAAGTACCGTGCGGACCAGCTTTGGTCGTGGCTTTATGTAAAGAAAGCATTTGCCTGGTCGATGATGTCCAATCTGCCTTCCGTACTTAAAGAAAAGCTTTCTTCAAGGTTTAATCTGGATTCGGTCAGGACAGATAAAACTGAAGGGGAGAACGGCGGTACACGTAAGATTCTTGTCAGCCTTCAGGACGGAGAACAGGTCGAAGAAGTTTTAATTCCTGGTGGTGAAAGGAAGACTGTTTGCGTATCGAGCCAGGCTGGCTGTCGTTTTAATTGCACGTTCTGTGCGAGCGGGCAGGCTGGGTTCAGGCGTAATCTTGAGGCTGGTGAAATAGTGGGGCAGGTCATTCTTGCCGCAAACGTGTATGGTGACCGTCCTACTAATGTTGTTTTCATGGGGATAGGGGAACCCTTTGACAATTATGATGCTGTTCTCAAGGCGGTGAGGATTATAAATGACAAAGATGGTCTTGGAATCGGGGCGCGCAAAATTACGATAAGCACATGCGGTGTCATTCCGGGTATTGAAAAACTCGCGGAAGAAGGTATCCAGGTGGAACTTTCGGTCTCGCTGCATGCTGCTGAAGATGAACTGAGGTCCAAACTGATGCCGGTTAACCGGAAGTATCCTTTAGGCAGTCTTATAGAAGCGTGCAGGAGATATTTCGAAAAGACAGGAAGAATTATTACATTTGAGTATACGATGATAAGGAGCCTGAATGATTCGGCGGCACACGCGAGGAATCTTGTTAAACTGATATCAGGCCTGCCGGCCAGGGTGAACCTTATTCCGTTGAGTCCCGTGGAGGAGTTCGATGGGCAGGCCTCGACACCGGACAAGGCGGAAGTTTTCACGGAAATACTTGGAAGAGCAGGGATCAATACAACGTTACGCATGTCGAAGGGCAGTTCTCTGAGAGCAGCATGCGGACAGTTGAGGTTTCGCAAGCAAAACGGCGTCTGAAGCTGAACAATAGAAATTCAAGATGTAATTTCAAACGCAACGAACGTTGAAAATTAAGATTGTGAGAATGTAATGAATTCAGTGTCAAAGAAAAGAAATTCACGTGCAGTTGCTGCAGGAATTATCTGGGAATGGCTTGAAACAGGGGCTTTTCCTGATCATCTGGTTGAAACGGTTGAAGATGATCGCGCTTTTGTCATGGAGGTTGTCTATGGCATTACCCGGTGGAAGCGTTCTCTGGAGTGGATTGTAAAGCATTCTGCCAAGAGAAAACCGGACCCGGAAATAATACCTTTTCTATTTGTCGGTCTCTACCAGGTATTATTTATGAACAAAGTAGAGGACTATGCCGTAGTTAACGAAACAGTCGAAGCTGTTAAATCTGCAGGGTTTCCGCATGCGGTGGCATTTTTGAATGCTGTGCTGCGGAGGGCGCTCAGGGAGAAGAATTCAATTATTGATGATTTAAACAGACAGCCGGCTGTTGTCAGGTATTCACATCCTGACATGCTGGTTGATAGATGGAAGAAACAGTTTGGCCCCGAAAAAGTATTGAAGCTTCTTGAATGGAATAACAGTCGACCCGGGGTGGTTGTCAGGCCTAACAGGTTTAAGACATCATTCGGGGATTTCGTTATTACTGCGGAAAAGGCTGGAGTGAGTCTATCCCCTCATCCTTTTCTGCCGGACGAATGTCTTTGCCTTGCACACGGAACAGCTGTTGCTGATGTCCCGGGTTACATGGAGGGGATGTTCACGGTTCAGGATCCGTCGACCCTGGTCTCGGTCAGGTTGCTTGACCCGCAACCCGGCGAGTTTGTGCTGGATGCGTGTGCGGCTCCTGGCGGAAAAACTTATGTAATAGCTGAGAAGATGTCAGGCAAAGGACGGATTGTTGCTGTGGACATCGAAGCAGGGCGTCTTAAGACATTGAAGGAAAATCTAGCCAGGATGGGTGTAAAATCGGTCACGGTAATGGAAGGAGATGTTTCAGACCCTCAGATCATGGATAAAGCCTGTGACGGGCGGCTATTTGACCGGATACTTATGGATGTGCCATGTTCCAATACCGGAGTCTTGAGGCGTCGGCCTGATGCAAGGTGGAGATTTTCGGTCAGGAAACTTAATGAGATGGTTGCGATACAGAAGAAGATCATGACTGGCGTGGCAGCTTGTTTAAGGCCAGGAGGTGTTCTGGTATACAGTACTTGCAGTCTTGAACGGGATGAAAATGACGGGATTATCGATTGGTGGCTTTCATCAAATCCAGGCTTTGAGCGGATTGGGTGTGAACAACTGTTTCCTCCGGATTCGCAAACAGATGGTGCCTATGCCTGTGCGTTGAGGAAAGTGCAGGGGAGTGACAGGTAGTATGCTTCTCCCTGAAAAGAGCTTTTTACCTGATGATAAATACTTTATGGTGCTTATATGAACAAGAGGAAAATAGTTTGCTGTTCCAACATGCCGTTCGTGAAAGAGGCGTTCAGCCTCCTTGGAGAGCCCCTGGTTAAAGATGGCCGGACAATTACAGGGGCCGATGTAAAGGACGCTGAAATCATGGCCATTCGCTCCACCACGAAAGTAAGCCGGGAAATGCTGGAAGGAAGTAAGGTGAGGTTTGTCGGCACGGCGACCATCGGGACAGATCACATGGATAAGGCGTATATGGATGGTGCCGGAATCACCTGGTGTTATGCGCCAGGTTGTAATGCAAACAGTGTGTCTGAATATTTCACCACTGCGTTATTAAGGCTGGCAACGCGGCATAATATCTCCCTTGAGGGAAAGACCATAGGGGTGATAGGTGTGGGGAATGTGGGTAGTCTTGTTGTGAAGAAAGCAAAGACGTTGGGGATGCGGGTGTTGAGAAATGATCCTCCAAAGGAGCGGCTGGAGAAAAGCACAGAGGAAAATAAGTGGTACAGTCTGGATGAGGTATTGAGGGAGGCTGACGTTATTACCCTGCATGTACCACTGACAAAAACAGGACAGGATGCGACGTATCAAATGGCAGGGAGATCATTCTTTGAGAAGATGAAGCCGGGTTGTGTTTTCTTCAACTGCGCAAGGGGCGGGGTGGTTAATACAAATGAATTGCTTTCAGCCATGGATTGCAAAACTGTCTCCCATGCGGTCATAGACACCTGGGAAGGTGAACCTGTTTTCAGAACAGATCTTTTAAAGCGTGTTGATGTCGGAACACCCCATATCGCCGGCCATTCGTTTGAGGGTAAAGTATACGGGACTGTAATGGTTTATCAGGCGGCATGCAAATTCCTTGGTGTTAAGGCGACCTGGGCTCCGGACAATCTCTGGCCTGAGCCGATAGTTCCTGAAATAACTGAGGATGCCGCAGGGCTGCGTGATGAAGAAGTCCTCTGGAGGATCGTCAGCCGGGTTTATGATATTGAAGCTGATGACAGGCGGTTACGAGATGGAAGTGTTGAAGATGACAAGACGCGAAGCGCTCATTTCGACCGCCTGAGATCCAGGTATCCAGTCAGACGCGAGTTCCGGTTTACAAGGGTGACTCTTTGTAATGGACGTCCTGAATTAAAACAAAAAGTTTCGGAACTGGGGTTCATGATTGATAAATGATTAAAGGAATCATACTTGATCTTGACGGTACTGTTTACCTGGGAGATGCGGAAGTGCCTGGTGCGGGCCAATTTACCAGGAACATGAAGGCCTCAGGTGTGCATTGTATTTATGTTACAAACCGTGCCAACCGCAATGCAGCTGAGGTGTGTGCGCAATTAAATCGTTATGGTATTGCCTGTGACAAGGATGATGTTCTTACTTCTGCCCAGGCGGCGGTCCGGTATTTAAAGAAGGGATCGGCGTTTTATATTGGCGAGGAAGCTTTCGGTCAGCTGTTGGAAGAGCATGGATTCAAGGTCACTGAAGAATCGCCGGATTACGTGATTGTCAGCTTTGACCGGCACCTTACCGATACAAAAATAAGAAAAGCTGCTGAACTTATCAGGAATGGTTCTCAATTTGTTGCCACTAATCCTGACAAGGCGCTTAAAATCGAAGGCGGGGTTCTGCCTGGAACGGGTGCTATTGTTGACGCGGTTGCAAAAGAGTCCGGAATGGCGCCTTCGATAATGATTGGAAAACCTGAGAAGTTGATCATAGAGATGGGAATCAAGATGCTCGGCATGAAGAAAGATGAGGTTATCCTTGTTGGTGACAACATTGAGACAGACATTCCCGCAGGAGCGAAGGCCGGGATTCGAACTGCCCTGATTCTGACAGGTATTTCGTCGCGACATGATTTACATAGCCAGGTCTTTCAGCCCACATGGGTCGTTGAGTCCTACGAGGAATTGGCCGAGATTATTATAAAGGAAGGCTGATCCTGAAGACCGTTCCGTTTTCTTCCGAGGATTTCATGTCAACGCAACCACCCAGAAACTTTTCACCAAGAAGTTTCATTGAATATGTGCCCAAACCTCGCCCAGGCCTGTCTTTTGTGCTGAAATAGCGCTGGAATATCCTTCCTGAAATATTTTCCGGTATTGCCAGCCTATTCCAGACGCAAAAAGAGATGTTACCATCATCTTGATTAACCAGGAATTTAACAAGACCGCCAGATTCCGTAGCTTCGAGTGCGTTTGTCAGCATGTTGCCGAGTATGCGCAGCAGAATGGCAGAGTCGGTCGTTACTGCATTGACCGGGAATGTTTTTGGGAAGAGGATTTGTTTGTTTGCCGCGACAGGATGGTGCGCAAACATGTTTCTTAACTCAGTGATGATATCCAAGACGGTTACAACCTGATGTTGAACAGAGGATGACGGCATGGCCTGTCCTGAGATTATCCTCTGGATTTCAATTTCTCGCGACAGTCTTCGTGACAGAGAGAAGACTTCGTCTGCCAGTTCCCTGATGTCTTTCTCGTCGGCTGTTTTGATCAGTTCGCTGGCTCCACTAAGTCCCATGAGTATGTTGCTTATGTCATGAAAGAAGACGTGCTCAAGTGCCGCCCACTGCTGGTAATTGGTTATATCCTGAAGGAAAAGAAGCACAAATCGCCGGTCCTGAAATTCAAAAAGACAGGATACAACACTAAAGCAAAGTTCGACAATCTTGCCGCCACGTGATGTTTTGAGCGCGCATTTTCGTTCAACAGGTTTCTTGCCAGCAAGCGAGGCCACGATTGATATAGCAGCGCCGCACGATGAACACATTTTAGTTGTGCCGCAACCGCCTTCTGTTTCGTCTGCATGAACGCAGTTTAATGCTTCTCCTGGACGGAGTCCAAAAAGGTGAATGGCATCTTTAATTCCCAGCGTGTTCAGGAAGGCATCATTAATCATGATTATCTGGCGGTGTTCGTTCAGGACGGCAAGCAGGCCGCCAACAGTACCAAGCAGAGAGTTGATGATTGGATTTGTGCCAATGATTTGGAGTTCGCTTTTCAGCTCGCAACCGTTTGCGCGTTCGGCAGGTGCAAAACATGTTTCCATAACTACCTCCCAGTGTAATGGCAGTAAAGACCAGAGACGCGTACCACAATCCAATATTACCTGAGTTTAAGGCAAAGATAACATCTGTTAAAGGCGAAAATATTTAATAATAAGGTTTCTGATGTTATTATGGTGAAAAGCTTCGGGCGGGGATCAGTTTTACCGGGCCGAGCAGGCCGGAATCACGGAGTGGCCATTTTGAGGCATCAAAAGGCTTGTAATTGATATTTACGAAATTGATATCTTTAAATGTTCGCCATTGTATGCCGCGCAAATCCAGGTCGCGAACACGATTAGCTGAAAGATTAGTGACCTCAATTTCAAGTTCATTGTTCTTCTGCTTTAATTTATCAACAACTACGCTGAAAGGTGACAATATCAATGTGCCGAGATCATGTCCGTTCAACCTGATTCTTGCGCTTTCGCAAACAATGCCCAGGTCTAGAATCCATTCTTCTGCTGATTGTGATGGAGCGTCAAAATTAATTGAATAACAGGCTGTTCCGGCAAATATTCTTGAATCATTATCGCCCAGGTTGGTCCACGAATCTAATTTTGATACCCGAAATGAAGCCGGCAGGGAAGGACCTCCCTGGATAAACTTCACCTGCCAGGTGCCGGTAATTTCGATTGGCGGGGGTAATGATTTTAAATATGTCCAGGTTGGGCCATCAACATTTATGTCTGTGAATGTTCTGAGAATTACCGATTCTCCGGGCTTGAGCTGTATATAAGCCTGTGTACAGTTTGCAGTATCTTTCTTGACGATTGCTTTGCCTGTTTTATTTCTCATGGGATCCATTATTACAACTGATTCTGCTTTTCTTGCCAGCGTGATCCAGTTGTCAACAACGTTACTGCCGCTATTTGAAATGAAATAGTGGTAACCTGAATCAAAAGAACGTCGGATATAATTGATTCCGGGAAAATCTGCTAATAATTCCCTCTTTATGCCTGCAGAATTAAGGCACATTTCAATTTCGCCAACGAGAATTTGTCCCTTGCCGAATCTGCCTTTCATGATTCTACCGTCGCGGGATAGCTTAATAGAGGACAACATTTCTTTTAAAGCCTTTTTGGATGCTTCCAGGTCGGCGAGTCCTGGCACATCGTTTGGCAGATGATCCTGAAAAATAATTGTTCCGCCACGCTTTGCAAGTTTCAGGAGATTATTGAGCGTTTTAATCGGCATATGTTCGCATGCAGGTACAACTGCGGCCCGATAGGTTCCACCTTTTGTTCTGATCAGGGCGTTGACTGTCCTTGATTCGTCCAGTTGCCGGTCTGAACAGTAGTCGAATGTAAAACCGCGCTTCCAGAGATTGCTGGCAGCAGTACCGATTGATTGGGTGAGGAACCAGTCTACGTGATGAACGGTGAGATTCTGGTTGAATCCTTTTGGGTCATGCCAGAAGTCATGGATTGGCCAGTACAGCAGCAAGTCATTGTCAGGCTGTCCCGCCTGTAGCGTTGCCTGGCAGCGTGCGATATAGGCATTAAGGGCTGGGACGTCACGCCAGAAAGCGTTTCGGGGATTCATCTCTGTTGAGGCATAGAAAAGCCATCCTGGCCAGCCCGCTTCGTCCGGTGAATAACAGGTTCCATGATAGAAAATGTGATTAATCCCGCTGACAAACATGTCATCCACGAGCCCCTTGAGATCGGCGAGTGTTTCTGTGAAATGTTCTTTCAGCCATGTTCCGGTTTCTGCAGAAACCAGTTTATGCCCTGCAACATGGGCTGCCGAGGATGCAAACTTTGAAATCAGCGGCCGGCGATCGGTATGGAACATTTCTGTTTCGGGAATATCTGCTGCGGCATAAAGATCCAGCAGGTTTCCTGGTGAACCATGCGCCTGGTTGCGGGTCAGGAAGCCATTCCTGTGCGCCCACTTCGTCCAGGGTGTTATAAAGTTTGCATATGTCATGTCGGAGACAGTTTCGCGGAAATCAGATTTTACCCGTGCAGTTCTGTCGTCGTCGCCTGTTCCGAAGAGGGATGTCAGTTCAGTTTGCAGCTTATAACCCCGGAATTTTTCAAATTGCTGGAGAAAATCGGGCGACCAGTTGGCGCCATAATATTCAAATGAGTCATGATACATTGCTCTTGGCTTGAGCCCGTTGCGTCTGTCGAAAGCATCGCTGAAACGTTTTAAATAATTTTGAATTGCAGGGAGATAAAGGGGATTTAACATGTGGCCTTCGCCACCTGGTGCCGCTCTTTTCACCTTTATGGTGGGTCGCTGTGATATTGAAAATACTTTCCATGTATCGTTATCGGCTGTCCAGTCAACTGTTCCATCCTTCCTGATGCAGTTTGAAAGCTCCTGGAATCTGCCGGTATCTGAAAAAGCTATAAGAGCTTGTGTTGTTTCAGGGTCAAGTTTTACATTAATCCTTCCACCGGCCGTCACAATATTGGTTTTAACCACGACCCCGGCGCAGGCCTCGTTGGTTGAAACGTTTGGTCCGCCGAAACACCAGCCTGTTCCTGTGGTCATGTCTACGCCCAGGTTCTTTTTCCCGGCCTCGGAAACCGTGTAATTCAGAATATCCATCCACCGAGGAGAGAGGTATTCGATGTATTTATCCTCGCAGCCTTTGGCTCCATATATGGGGATAATATGAACTCCACCCATTCCTGCATCCTGGTAACGGGTAAGTTCCCTGGAAATGTTTGTCTCATCGACGCCACTTCCGAGCCACCACCAATAAGCCCATGGTTTGGCTTCTTTGGTGATCTCAGGCCAGTCAAAGTCTTTCGCCTGCAGACTATGGTTTGAATTGATCAAAAGAAGCAGAGCCGCAATGTATATTATTCTGTTATTCATGATGATCAGATACCTTTACTTTTACACGTTATATCCAGGAACGAAATTCCACGATCTGCCATGTTTGTTCAGGAATTCCAGCTTATTTAAGATTGACCACCTGTGCAAGATGGTAGATTGTAAATTGTTAATCTCGCAGATTGACCTGCATACAATATAATGAAGGTTATATCGTTGTAATAGGGGATTTGGCATGTGAATAACAGGGAAGGGGAAATAATATGAGAATGTTGACATGGTTTGTGATGGTGCTGGCTCTGGGTCTTGTGTTTGGTTCCGATGCTGCGTTTGCCAAGGGAGACGGTGAAGGTGGTGGTAAAGGTAAGGGAAAGATGAAGATGAAACGGAAAGGAAAAGACAAGACTGAAGCAGTTCAGCCTGCATCAATCAGCGAGAGCATGACGGTAGGGGGCAAGATTGTGGTGGATGGAGAAGTTGTCAAATTGGTGGCGGATGATGGCAAGGAATACATGCTTGCTGCTTCGACGGCATTGGCGAATAAGGAAAAGAACGGGCAAAAGGCCACGATAAGCGGCACTGTTACAGAGATTGAAGGAAAGAAATGGATTTCTGCTGATACGACAGGTTCTTCTGATGCCGGTAAAGCAGGAGGAGGCGAAGGGGCCGGAAAAGGTGGTAAGTCCGGTGGTGGCGGCGGATCCGGCAAAGGGAAACAATAGCAGCTTGCGGTTGTTGTCCCTTTATATAAAGCATCATGGTTACGGAGAGGTCTTACGTGTTTGCCTCGTTTGTAAGCCATGTTTTCATGGATGATAATTTTGTGTCACTCCAAAACTGTTTCTTATGTTCATTTGCCAGTCTTTGGAGTTTTGCTGCAACTTCAGGGTATTTTTCTATGACATTCGTTGTCTCAAAGGGATCTTTTTCCATATCAAACAAGGAAAGCCCGATCTCCCTTTGTTCGTACTTTCCCGGCTGACCATCGTTGCCTGCCTGTGCCAGGAAACGGTACTTGTGCGGTAGGTGAAGCTTCCATTTGCCGTCGCCGCTGAACAGGCCTTCGAATGTATTACCCGTGGAAAATGAATAATATTCCTGCGGATTATTTGCGCCGGGCGTATCAGTTATCAAATTCCAGACATTCTTACCGTCAACCGGATTGTCAGGAAGTCTGGCGGCAGCCAGGTGGGCTAGCGTTGGCAGGACATCTATAGTGCAAAGCATTTTATGCGATACTTTGCCTGGCGGTATCTTGCCGGGATATTTCATGATACAGGCGCTGCGTGTTCCTCCGTCAAAACTTGTTCCCTTGGATTCCCTGTATGGCGTCTTTCCGGAATGGTTGCCGTAGGAAGTCCATGGACCATTGTCCGAGGAAAAGATAACCATCGTGTTCTCCTCGATGCCGGAGTCCTTGATTGCCTTCATGATCTGGCCGACAGACCAGTCGATTTCCGTCATGACGTCCCCGTACAGTCCTGTTCCTGACCTGCCGCGGAATTTACCGCTACAGAATATTGGCACGTGCGGCATGCTGTGAGGAACATATAGAAAGAAAGGACTGTCCTTTTTGCGCTTGATGAAATCAACGGCGTGTTCCGTATACCAGGTTGTGAGATTTTCCTGGTCGTCTTTCGTAACATCCTCAATGGTGACTTTTCCGTTCTCCCAGAACTGCAGGGGAAACTTGTCAAAGCTCCGCGTACCCGGATGGTGTTTCCACATATCGTTTGAATACATCAGTCCGCAGGATTCGTCGAATCCCCGCGCGGGCGGCCGCGTATCCGGCTCATCGCCGATGTGCCATTTTCCGAAAGTTGCGGTCTGATATCCTGCGGTTTTCAGTACCTGCCCAATGGTTGCCCATTTCGGATCCATGCCGCGTGCGCGTGGACCGTGTGCGCCAACGAGTTTGGTTCGTTCGGGATAACAGCCGGTCAACAATGCGCCGCGTGAAGCCGAGCAAATGGCTTGTGGCACGTGGAAATTGTGAAAACAGCATCCTTCGTTTGCGAGTTGTCTGACATTTGGTGTATCGTAAGAAGGTTTTCCGAATGGCTTGAAATCAGCCCAGCCCGAATCATCGAGAAAAATGACGACAAAATTTGGCTTTCTCCCGGTTGCGGATGCAGTGCGCATTTGCGTGGTGCAACCGGCGAATATTAATTGGGCAGCAGCGCTCAGTCCTGTGATTCTCAAGAAGTCTCTTCGTGAAGGCATGATGTTTCTCCCTTGGTTAACTTTTGTCCAATAAAGCATACTCCATTGATCATGGCAACTTGCTTGTTAGGATTAGAATATCTCCGGTTAGTGCCGGTTATGGCTGAATGATGACCCGGTAATACACAGGTGAATTGGAGGGCGGATTGATATGCCACCAGATATTGGTACCAGAAGAACTTCGTGAAAGATTGGATCCCTGTAATAACCACAGGTCATCGATAAGATTTGTGCGGGTTCTTATGCCAAACAGGTTCGTGCAGCCGCTGTTAGTCGTCCCATACCACAACAAGGCATTGGAAGACGGATATGACTGTAATTCGAGAGCTTTGAACACGGATGCTCCATTTGTCGGCTCCGTGCCGGCCATGTACTCGTCATGTGTCGACAATCCATCTCCGTCGGGATCACCAGCTTCGATGGTTGTGTAGTCGTTTGTCACGCCGAATCTGCTTATGAGCCAGCTTGTAGATGTTCCGTTTGTAGTCTGCGACACATAAAACAGTCGTGAATTTGGTATCGTCTGTTTGGCAAGACCTGGGCCCTGCCAGCTGACAGAAAGGGTCGGGGTGAAATTGGTACGGAAATAAGATGTTGTAATTTCATACATACCTGTCTTCAGCGCGATCTGCCCGCTTCTTTCCTGGGAGCCGTGTACCCCGTTGTTGTTGACCACTTCGTTTGTTCCGACATAAAATTTGCTGCCATCGGAGGATGTGGTAAAGAATGTGAACAGTCCATTGGTGGTTACATTGAGATAACTTCTATACCTGATGGCGTAACGCTGGTTGGTTGTTGCCACCGATAATCCGAAATTGGTGGTAACTCCTGACGTTACCGGAGTCAGCAGGTCAAAGGTCGGCAGGTTCGCCCAGAGGCCCGCGTATACCTGGTATACGACTCCTGTGGTCAATGTGCCTGCGGGATTGTCCGGTTCCGCGTAGGCCATAACACGTATCGTGATGGTCGCGTTTGCGCCGTTCGTTGTACCATCATTTGCCCGGAAAGTGAATGAATCCATGCCTGAGTAGAGTGGATTTGACGTATAAACAACGTTTGGTGGCGTTCCTGTCAACACCCCGTTGGACGCTGAAACCATCACTTCATAAGTCAGATTTGATCCTTCAACATCGAATGCGGTAAGTACTATTGATGTGCTTACTCCCTGGACGTTGGTGACTGTCTTAGCATAGGCAACCGGCGCATCATTTACAGGAGTTACCGTGTAGGAAATCGTACCTGTTGGGCTATCTACTTTTCCGTCATTTACGGTGAAAGTGAAGAAATCCGGTCCGAAGAAATTTGTATAAGGGCAATATACTATATTTGGAAGGGCGCCCGTTATGTAACCGTGACTTGGGATTGTGCTTATCGAATATGTCAGGGCGTTTGTTTCGGGATCACTGCCGGTCAATGTAACAGGACTGAATGTATCTTCTGAGATTGTGAATACCTGGTTACTGGCTACGGGGATGCCGTTTGGAATGTCGCCGATTTCGGCATAAACGCCCTGGCCTATGTTTGTATAACTGCCACCTGTGCTGACTTCCAGGCTGACAGGCCGCAATAGATATATGAGCGTGCCGGCCGGTGCGCTGGAATCGGTGTAGTTTGTGCCCGCAATTAATGAAGCATTTATTCGGGTGAAACTATCCGTGTATGTCGCGGAGCGGTAAACATTGTATCCAAGCACATCGGTATCCGGTGACGGCACCCATGCCAGATCAGCCAGGCCTCCTGATTTTGTGCCGTTGAAAAGGGTGGGTGGCCTTATCATGTGCAGTCGCAGGGTTGGGTCACCCATGAGGGCAACGTGAACATACCTGCGATAGTAATCTCTTACGGCATCATAAGAGTTGTTATTCTGGCTCAGGCGAATACATTCACCGAGAGTTTCGCCAATGGTCATGGGATGATAATAATTGTCCGGCCTGCCTCCCCAGGAGCAGCTCAATGTGAAAGATTTTGTGCCAAGCCCCGCTCTCAGGAAATTGTTCTGCACATCCCAGTCGCCAAAATAACTGCCGAACATCATGGTAAATACCGCGCGTGGGTCATTGGTGGTGAATGTTGTGCTTGATCCTACACCGCCGCAGCTGGTGTAACTTCCCCCGCCACAGCCATAGCCCCATTGGCAGGCATTGGTTGCGAGCGTTGCAAAGAAATCGGCACCAACGACGTTTGATAGCC
Organism: Lentisphaerae bacterium RIFOXYA12_FULL_48_11; assembly: GCA_001804885.1. GTDB lineage: Bacteria > Verrucomicrobiota > Kiritimatiellia > UBA8416 > YA12-FULL-48-11 > YA12-FULL-48-11. Next base: position 8,736 of record MHBM01000154.1, on the reverse strand, counting down.
CGAACATATGGCCAAATGCGCGCCAACCATCATATGCGAATGCCTCACCGCTGAACTCGCCGAAATTATCATCAATTACCCCGCGATTCTGAAATGTAAACCCGCAATACCTGTATTGATGGTCCTTATCCAGGTACTGTTTGAGGAGGTTTGTCTCATTCATGCCTATAAAACAAGGCATGTCGTAAAGGTCAACTCGTCCAACCTGGAGATCGATATCGGATGGTATGGATGTCTGGTCAAACTTTCCATCGCCAATGAAATTCTTGATTCGAGTGGTATACTGTGTGGCGACCGTACTTGTATCGGTCCAGTTGCCATTCATATCGCCATAATATGTGTCGGCCGGCCAGGCCCCATAATGATCGGAGTGAGCGTCGGGATTCAGAGCGCCGGAATAAGGAACGGCAACATGCCCGAATAGAAAGACCGCTTTTACATTTACGGGATCACTGTCGTAATCGGCCTTGATGATTGCCTTGTTATTGGTAACAGCGATTTTCCAGGCGTTTGTGCTGTTCCAATGTACCGACGCAACGTCATGCCTTAAGACTGTCCATCCGTCAGCCACAAGATCCTTGTGCAGACGGAAAAGTTCATTGGACAATGCCACGGTTTGGTTACTGGCAACCATGAGGATTACTTTTCCGCGTGAATCTTCGGCCGGGCGGCAAATGGCTGACATGGTGAACCCATAACCTGTGACGCCGGCCGACCTGGCCACTTTGTACTCGTATACTGTCCCCACGACAGCATTCGAGTCGGTCCATCCTGTAATTGTCGCCGGTGAACTTGTGAGTGTGGCAAACACGGTCCAGCTGGTTGTGTTGGTTGGCCTGCGGCTGATCTGGTACTGGGTGGCTGAGCCATATGTCGGCCAATGAAGGGCGATAAGCGGTGGCGCCTCAGTTACCGTTGCTGTTACTGGAACAGCATAATCGGATGAAGATGCCGCCAGTAAAATCCGGCTGCAGAACAACATCATGCCGACAAACAAAAGTTTATGAACTATTTTTATTTGAGGACTCATCTTCCAGCCCACACCTCTTAGCTGAAGCCCCCTTGCCATAAGACCCTGTTATAGTGCCGTTATGGAATCCATCACTATTAAGAATGTTATCACACCAAATTACCCTTTGTCAGCATCCAAGAAAGAAAGGATGCGCTGTGGTCTGATAACAGGTATTTCCTTGCTATTATACAATAAATAAGGCTTGTTTTACGTTTATTCCGGAAAGGAGCAGCAAAATGACGCGACGAAATTTTTTGCGAATGACTATTGCAGGCATGGCTGGTGTATCATTTCTCCCGATGTTCAGTCGGGCGGAAAATGCAGGGCAATTACCCAATATAATATTCATCCTGTGCGACGATCTTGGTATCAATGATCTGCACTGTTACGGGAGAAAAGATCACAATACACCGAATCTTGACAGGTTGGCTGAGCAGGGTTCACGTTTTACATCTGCTTATTGTGCCCAGCCAATATGTTCGCCATCACGGGCGGCGATACTGACTGCGAAAAACCCCGCACGCCTGCATATCACATCTTACCTGCCTGGCCGTGCTGATTGTATTTCGCAGAAAGTGCTCAATCCTCAAATACAGATGCAAGTGCCCCTTGATGTGAAAACGATGCCTCGTTATTTTAAGCCTGCAGGATATGTCTGCGGAGCATTTGGCAAGTGGCATATTGGCGGCAAGGGGTTCGGTCCTCTGGAACATGGTTTCGATTCTTATCATCCCGGCAGCGCCAATACAACACCCTCGGCCACAGAGGGCGGTAAGGGTGAGTATGATCTCACCGCTGCAGCCGAACAATTTATTGTGGAGAATAAGGGAAAACCTTTCCTCGTCTATCTCGCCCACAACACGCCACACATTCCGTATAGTGCACAACAGGCACGTGTTGATAAGAACAGCAATGCATTTGAGCCGGTCTATGCCGGCGTGATTGAAACCATGGATGATACCGTTGGCCGACTAATGGCGAAACTGGACGAGTTGAAGCTGGCTGAGAATACGATCGTTATCTTTACTTCTGACAATGGTGGTCTACATGTGCCGGAATTGACACATATGAAAGTGACGCACAATACCCCGTTCCGGGCCGGGAAGGGTTATGTTTATGAAGGTGGCTTGCGTATTCCTCTCATAGTACGCTGGCCAGGCCATGTCCCGGCTGGTAAAGTGGTTGATGATCCTGTTGTCAATACCGATTGGATTCCGACCCTGCTGGAGATGGCAAGCCAGCCTGTGCCTTCCGGTATAGACGGGATCAGCTTTGCGCCCGGGCTTAAGGGTGGTGAGTTTACGAAGCGTCGTCTGTTCTGGCATTTCCCTCATTACAACAACCAGGGCGGCCGGCCGAGCGGAGCTGTTCGTGATGGCGACTGGCTTATGGTCGAATTTTACGACGAAGATAAAGCCGAACTATACAATCTACGTTCCGATATCAGTGAGAAAAGTGATGTTTCTGCCCAAAATCGCGCACTTGTTTCCGAATTAAGAGCCGCCCTTGCCAAGTGGTGCAAGGAGAATGGCGCACATACTAATGTACCCAATCCGGACTTTATCCCGCAGAAATACCGCGAATTATACGTTGATACAGATCCAAGCCGGTTTGATCCTGCTGTGGCCGGTGAAGAACAATGGAAGAATATCCAGGAATGGCGCCATGGTATGAATTCTGTATTGCCCGCGCGAAAACATAAGAAATGAGACAGGTCCTGCCGGTACTCAACGAGCCATGGCAGAGGCTGCAGCAGCCCGGAAACTTCATTTCTCTATGCCGAAGTAGATGATGTTGGATGTGTTAATAATGCCGTAAGTTACGGTGACCTTGTCGTCTCTTTTCAGGCTCCAGAAAAGATCAACGGCTTTCTTTCCGGCTTCGAGGGAATCAGCCCGCATGGCAGTTCCGCCTCGAATGATATCTTCACGCGATGTACCGATGGTGATTCTTCTTGGTGTGGCTTCAATAAGGTAGACGCTGGATTTTAGAAGCATCCCCGTATATTTGTCCGGGCTGGCGGATGCTGTATCGAACTCAATTTCCCTGGCAACTCCTTTCTCGAAATTACTGCGCAAGGCTTTTACTGTGTTTGCATATTCTTCCAGTTGTGCTCCGTTTGAAGACGGGACATTTGTTGGTGTTGCTTTCGGGAGGAGTGGGGTGAGATTTGCTGCCTGTGCTGGAATATTCGAGCTGACATTGTTTGTGACAGGCGGGAGAGGTGTGGCGACCACGGTTCGAACGGCCTTACGAATCTTGCCGGCACCTTGACACACTGTACAATCAGTGAATTTATCGGATAGGCCTGACCCTTTGCATGTCTGGCATTTGCCCTTTCCGCTGCACACTGTGCAGATCACTAGAAGGTCTTCTGCATTCTTCTTTGCCTTCCGGCTGTCACGCATGGCGCTGGGTTTTTTGCCTATGCCATTGCATGATGGGCATGACCCTGTGCCTTTACAGCGGAGACAGGCCTCTGCCTTTCTTCCCGCTCCCATACATGAGTTACATGGGGTAACTTCGTAGGTGATTATGGACTCGCCTGCGGGAACAGCCTGTGTCCCGGTTGCCGGCTTGCTACCTATGACTGTATTCTGACTGTTAACCTTGTTTATCTCTTCTTTGACTTTTACAGCTTCAGAGATTTTGAGGTTCTGGGTCAGGGCCTTTTTCAGTTCTTCCAGTTTCTCCAGATATACAGACTTCAGCTTTACGGCGGCAGTTTCTTTTTCCGTTTGCAGCGAAGAAAAAAGGGAAACATTCTTTAGCTGCAAATTCTTCAGCTCATCTGGGGCCGGGACAATGACTGCTGTTGTGAGGTTGGTTGTCTGGGAAAAGCGGCTCTTTTCCTTTCGGACGGCCAATATACCCTCCAGATCGCCTTTGCTGGTCAGCGATTGTTCCAGGTCTTTCAACTGTTTTGCATAATCACCCTCTATGGCAACCATGGAGGAAAGGTAATTATCATCAATCCTGACCTGTTCCTGCTGGTACCAGACCTGCAGATCTGAGAGTTCATTCATGTCTGATTGTCCGGGCAGGCGGCATGATGAGCTAACCAGAATAAAGCCGCAGGTTAATAAAGATTTAATTGAGAATCGCATAATGCCGGACCAGTTTCCTGTTTACATTTGATATGCTTGTATAGACAATACACCAGTATTTTTCGGGAATTCAAGGATTATATCTGATTGTGAGAAAAATTAACTCCAACTGGCGGAGGAAAATGAATAGACGCAGTTTCCTGATAAGTGCAAGCGGTGGTCTGATCTTTTCGTTCTTGTCTGGGTGCCGGACTCAGGCATTCAGAAACACATCCGCAATAACGGATAAACCTAATATTATATTTATCCTTGCCGATGATCTTGGCTATGGCGATCTTGGCGCATATGGCCAGACAAAAATCAGGACGCCGAATCTCGATCGCATGGCTGCAGAAGGAATGAAGTTCACGGCGCATTACTCTGGCTCAAATGTATGCGCACCGTCACGCTGCGCTTTACTTTCAGGTAAACATCCGGGCCACGGCTACATACGGGAAAACAAGGGGGGAATAGGCAGTGGCAATGAGGGGCAGGAACCTGTTCCTGCCGGTGAACTGACTTTGCCGCTCACTCTTAAAAAGCTGGGGTACAAGCTTGGCGCGTTCGGTAAATGGGGGTTGGGTCCGGTTGCTTCAACAGGTGATCCTCTCAAACAGGGTTTTGACCGTTTTTTTGGTTTCAATTGCCAGGCGGTGGCGCACAACTACTATCCTGATCATCTCTGGGATGATGATAAGCGGCTTGTTCTTGGCAACAGTAAATTCAGTGCGCATCAGAAGCTTCCTTCAACTGCTGATCCTGCGTCTGCGGCAAGTTATAACTCGTTTACCGGCGCAGACTATGCGCCCGATCTTATCGGTGAACAAGCGCTTCGGTTTATCCGCGAAAGCAGCAACCGCCCATTCTTCCTTTACTATGCGACCTCTGTCCCGCACCTGGCTTTGCAGGTTCCAGCTGATTCTCTTGCAGAATACGAAGGCAAGTTTCCCGAAGAACCATATGTCGGGAACCGGGGCTATCTGCCGCACCGTACTCCCCGTGCAGCATATGCGGCAATGATAACGCGCATGGACCGTGAGATCGGACGCGTCATGAACCTGGTCAAAGAACTAGGCATCGATAACCGTACAATATTTGTTTTCACAAGTGATAATGGTCCTCTCTATAACAAGCTGGGCGGGACTGATACAGATTTCTTTAACAGCGCTTCCGGTTTCCGGGGCCGTAAGGGGTCTTTCTATGAAGGTGGATTCAGGGTGCCGTGTCTTGTGCGCTGGAAGGACAGATTTCCCCGTGGTGTTGTCAGTGATCGCGTCACGGGTTTTGAGGACTGGTGTCCAACCATGCTTGAATTAACTGGTCTGGAATTTACTGTACCTGGAGGTTTGGATGGTATCAGTTTTGCGCCCACCCTTTATGGGAAACAACAGCCTGCCCGTTCGTTTCTCTATCGGGAATCTCCCGGTTATGGTGGTCAGCAATGTGTGCGCGTTGGTGATTGGAAGCTCGTCCGCCAGAATCTGAATCTTGCGCCAAAACAGGTAAAATCGACGGTGCCGACAACGGAACTTTACAATATAAAAAATGATCCTCTTGAAACCACCGATGTGGCGGCGGAAAATCCAGAAATTGTCAGCAAACTTTCTATCATTGTAAAACAGCAGCACAAATATTCTGCGCTTTGGCCAGTAAGAGAATTGGACAAAACAAAATGAACCTGCAATTATCATGACTGGCAGGTCATGACGGCTTTCTGGCTGTTTGTTTGCAATGCTTATTATTACAAAGTGCAGGAGGAATCCAATGTTTCAAAGTAAATCCGGTTTGTTGGTTGTCGTTCTCGCTTTTTCTTTAACACCGTTAGGTTTCGCGGAACTGCCTGCGGACATTACGAAGGATGCCGCGGTGCTGAAAACACGCATGGTTCCCCAGCCGAATGCGGTTAAATTTCTTGCGGGACCGGAAGTGGTGATCAACCGGGATCTTAAGGTGATGGTCTCTGTAAACAGGGAGCAGGGCGGCGATGCAAAGAAGATTGCATCACTTTTTAAGACCTATTGGCAGTGTCGTCCTGTGATTAATATTCAGAAGGATGGTGGACTGGCAGGGATGAAGGCGGATGGTTATGATCTGCGTGCGTCGCAAGGTGTGATGACAATAAAGGCTTCTGACTTTAATGGTGTTCGAAATGCGCTTAGGACGGTTCGCCAGATTGCAGAAGCGCAGCGCGGGGTAAAAAGCCAGTCATGTTTCTATATTCCGGAACTTGAAATTCAGGATGAACCGGCAATGAGTTTTCGAGGGGTTCATTTATGCTGGTTCCCTGAAACAAATCCCCGGACTATTGAGAAAGCCGTGCAACTGGCAGCGTATTACAAATTCAACTATGTGGTACTGGAGCCGTGGGGAGTCTTTCCCTACAAATCACATCCGGAACTTGCCTGGAAAAACAACTCCGTATCGCGAGGGACATTCAAGAGACTGGTCAAAACTGCGAGCGAACTGGGTGTAACCATGGTTCCACAGCTTAATATTTTCGGGCATGCCGCTGCGGCAAGGCACATTTCCGGAAAACATGCGGTACTTGACTTTAACCCGTCAATTCAATCCTTGTTTGAGCCGGATGGCTGGACCTGGTGCCTGAGCAATCCAGCCACGCGCAAGGTACTTGAGGACGCCGTGCTTGAATTATATGAATTTTTTGATAAGCCGCCTTATTTTCATATTGGCTGTGACGAGGCTTACACGCTGGCAACCTGCCGCGACTGCCGCCGTGGTGATTACTACAAGCTGTTGAGGGACCATCTCGTGTACTTCCACGATATTATGAGCCAGCGCAACTGCAAGGTAATGATGTGGCACGATATGCTGCTGGATAGCTCTGATCCGCGCTGGGCGGGATATACGGCAGTGGGAAGTAAGACGCACAAGCTGCCCGATTTGCTGAAAGAATTGCCAAAGGATATCATTATCTGTGACTGGCAGTATGGTCGTCCAAAAAAGGATGAAAAGTGGCCGACCATGCTTTACTTCAAGGAAAACGGATTCCCCGTGCTTGCCTGCCCTTGGTTGAATAGCGCGGGTATTACAAGCCAGGGACATCTGGTTCAGAATGAGAACATGATGGGCCTGCTCTGCACTACTTGGCATGGCTTGCAGGGGACCGGACTGATGAACATGTATTATCATGGCGCAAATGCAGCATGGGGAGCTCCGGAATTCAGTGGTGGAGACAAGCGCGGTGTGGTTAATATGCATATACGCCAGATGGGCTGGGATCTTGGGATTGATGATTATGAAGATACCGGACTTATCGAATACCAGATTCCCCCGGATGAAAGTTATCCGGCGGCTGGATTGTAATCCGGTGGTTATTTGCTGGAGGTAATCACATGAAGCTTACCCGTCGCAGATTTATTCAATCAACGGCGTTGTCTGCTGCATCCATTTGCTGGGGCTGTTCCACGGTTAAGAAAACGGATAGGCCAGGTCCAGTAAAAATCATTGATACCCATGTTCATTTTTATGACCCGTCACGGCCGCAGGGTGTGCCGTGGCCGCCAAAGAAAGATCCATTGCTTTATCGAACCGTGTTGCCTGCTGATTATCGCGCACTGCCCGTGCCTCAGCCGGTTGACGGCGTTGTGGTTGTGGAAGCAAGTGAGTGGGTGGAAGATAACCAGTGGATTCTCGATTTGGCTGCGAAGGATCCTCTCATTGTAGGGCTGGTGGGTAATCTACCGATTGGTACGGAGGAGTTTACGGGTCATCTTAAACGATTTGCCGTAAATCCTCTGTTCCGTGGCATTCGCACAAGGGCTGGATCTTTTGAAACAAGGCTGAGCAGTTCTGCTTTTGTAAGGGACTTGCGCGCCGTGGCTGACCTGGGCCTTTGCTTCGATATACATTCGCCACCCGCTTGGGTGGCGCAGGCATCCCTGCTTGCGCGGACAATACCCAACCTTCGTCTTATCGTGAACCATGTTGCCAATGTCACAATAACGGGCGGCTCTCCGCCGACAGAGTGGAAGAATCTGATGCAGACACTGGCTGAGCATCCCCAGATTTTCATGAAGGTTTCCGGGCTGGTCGAAGGCAGTAAATGTTCCAATGGCGATGCGCCGGTAAATATGGAGTTTTATCAGCCTGTACTTGAAACATTGTGGAATATTTTTGGCGTTGACCGCTTAATTTATGGAAGTAATTGGCCTGTCAGTGCACGCTTTGCGCATTTGGCCACGGTACAGCAGATTGCCATGAATTTCTTTGCCACCAAGGGACAGGATGCCCTGGACAAGGTTTTCTATCAGAATGCTCAGATTGCCTACCAATTGAAGCAGGCCTGATAAAAAAGATCTGAATTTTTGCTTATTGTTTCAACACCAGCTTGTGAGGAGTCTGGCTGTCTTTTGAAAAATTGAGTTCAAATTCTTTTGACTTGTCGCCTGCCGTAACCTTGACCACGTATTTTCCGTAGAATCCGCGGAATTGGACTGTTCCTTTGTCGTCGGTCTTTACCTGTGTTGTGGTTCTCCAGTCTTCGTTGATGAGTTTGTCCAGCGCCCTGTACGATGATTTCGGCAGAAGCTGTTCGTCCATGATGCCACCCTTCGCCTCGTTCTCTCCCTGTACCGCGGTTCCATCCCCGAGGTTCCACCAGGTTATGCCCGCCATCAT
>MHBM01000153.1 GCA_001804885.1 Lentisphaerae bacterium RIFOXYA12_FULL_48_11 | reverse complement strand
CCGAGGCTGGTGACAGAGCAAAGGGTGCTGATATGAAGCTGGCCGTGATCAAGGAGGTTGTGGATGGGAAGCGAGTGATCGTGGTCGACGATTCAATTGTGCGCGGTACAACGGCCAGGCGTAGGGTTGAAGCCTTGCGTCGAGCTGGAGCCAAGGAAATCCATGTCAGAATATCGTGTCCTCCTGTGGCACATCCGTGTTTTTTCGGGATTGATTTCCCAACGAGGGAAGAGTTGATTGCCGGTGCTAAGGATGCTGGCAAAATAAAAGATTTCATCGGAGCAGACAGCCTTGGATATTTGAGTGTTGAGGGGTTGTTATCTCCCCTGAAGAATCCAGGATGGTACTGTACGGCGTGTTACACAGGTGAATATGCTGTTGATATCAGTGCTATGCGCGGGAAGCGGGCGCTGGAAAGTTCTTCGCCTGATCTTCAGCTTGACTTTGGTTCGTAATTTGGTATTTCTGGGCCCCGATTTGCGGCTTTGCCGCTGCGTTTTATCAGGAGACAAGGGTGACCAAACATATATTTGTGACCGGTGGTGTTGTGTCCTCTCTCGGCAAGGGATTGACAGCTGCATCGCTGGCGCTTCTTCTCCAGAGACGTGGTTATAGGGTTCGGATGCAGAAATTGGATCCCTATCTTAATGTTGATCCTGGTACAATGTCCCCATATCAGCATGGTGAAGTATATGTGACCATTGATGGAGCCGAGACAGACCTGGATTTGGGTCATTACGAGAGATTCACTGGAACTTATTGCACCAAGGCCAGTAACTATACGACAGGCCGGATATACAGCGATGTTATTTCGAGAGAGAGAGAGGGGGGTTATCTCGGAAAGACCGTACAGGTGATTCCGCATATCACGGACGAGATCAAAAAAGCTATTCGTTCCCTTGATTCTGACGATGTCGACATTGCCATAACTGAGATTGGTGGAACTGCCGGGGATATCGAATCGCTGCCATTTCTGGAAGCAATCAGGCAATACAGGCAGGAAATCGGGAGACAAAACGGCCTGTTTGTACACATTACCCTTGTGCCGTATATCAAAGCGGCAGGAGAGATGAAAACGAAGCCGTCTCAGCAGTCGGTTGGTATCTTAAGGACTATAGGAATCATACCAGACATTCTTATCTGCCGTTGTGAGCGGCACATGAAAGAGGATCACAGGGAGAAGTTGGCGCTTTTCTGTAATGTGGATAAGAATCTTGTTATTGAAGAGACAGATGTTGCCCATTCAATTTACGAGGTTCCTGTTGAACTGGCCAAGCAGGATGTCGATGTCTATGTAATGGAAATGCTGAATCTTCATGTTAATCCTTTGAAGATCAATGATTGGAAAGAAATGGTAGACCGGCTGATTAATCCGCGCAACGGGGAGATCGAGATTGCTGTGGTGGGGAAATATATAAGTCTTAAAGATTCCTACAAAAGTATTTATGAATCACTAACTCATGGCGGTATTGCCAGTGACGTAAAAGTTAATGTCAGAATGCTTGAATCTGAGGATATTGAAAAGAAGGGGGCTGATACTCTTCTTTCGGGCGTTCATGGCATACTTGTTCCAGGTGGTTTTGGCAATCGGGGTATTGAAGGGAAAATAGAAGCTGTGCGCTATGCGCGTGAGAAGGGTATTCCCTTCTTTGGTATTTGTCTTGGAATGCAATGTTCAGTCATGGAGTTTGCCCGGAATGTTTGTGGTATGAAGGGTGCGAACAGCACTGAGTTTAATGACAAGACTCAGTATCCGGTAATTGATTTAATGGAAGACCAGAAGTCTGTAACTAAAAAGGGCGGTACGATGCGGCTTGGTGTTTATCCATGCGTATTGTCGGAAGGTTCTAAAGCTTTGAAGGCTTATTGCACTGCTGATATTTCAGAGCGACACAGGCACCGTTTCGAATTCAATAACAGTTTCAGGAAGCAGATAGAAGACAAGGGGATGATGCTTTCTGGTCTCTCTCCTGACGGAAAACTTGTTGAGATTGTGGAACTGAAGAATCATCCATGGTTCGTTGCTTGTCAGTTTCATCCTGAGTTTCAATCAACGCCGTTGAAGGCACATCCGCTTTTTCGTGATTTTATTGCTGCATCTCTGCAACGTGCGGCTAAGAGGAAATCCGGGAAGAAGGGGAAAGTTTCTTCAGGAAATGCCGTGAAGTCCAGGGGTAAATGATAAGCGGAGTGCATTGAAAATGCCTAAGCGGAGTGACATAAAGAAGATAATGTTGATAGGGTCGGGTCCGATAGTTATCGGGCAGGCCTGTGAATTTGATTATTCCGGTGTTCAGGCATGTAAATCGCTGAAAGAGGAAGGCTATGAGGTGGTTCTTGTTAACAGTAATCCGGCCACCATCATGACGGATCCTGAATTTGCCGACCGCACTTATATTGAACCACTCACGGTAGATATTCTCCAGGAAATCATCCGGCGTGAAAGGCCTGATGCGATTCTTCCCACGCTAGGTGGTCAGACTGCTCTTAATCTTGCCATTGAGCTTCATGATAAAGGTATTCTAAAGAGATATGGCGTTGAGATGATTGGAGCCAAGGCTGAGGTCATTCGCAAGGCCGAGGATCGTCAACTTTTCAAGAAAGCAATGCAGTCAGTTGGCCTTGATCTGCCCGTCAGTGTTTCGTGCCATTCTCTTGATGAGGCCATGAAAGCGAAAGAATTCATTGGTAAGTTCCCTCTGGTAATCCGTCCGGGATTTACGTTGGGAGGAACTGGTGGCGGTATTGCATATAATGAGAAGGAATATGCTGAAATTGTTACGCGTGGTCTTTTCTACAGTCCAACATCCGAAGTTTTGATCGAAGAATCTATCCTGGGCTGGAAAGAGTTTGAGCTGGAGGTGATGCGTGATTCAAAGGACAACTGTGTCATTGTATGTTCAATTGAGAACTTTGATCCCATGGGGATACATACAGGGGACAGCATTACCGTGGCCCCAATCCAGACGCTTACTGATCGTGAATACCAGAAGATGAGGGATGCGGCCATAGCCGTTATGAGGGAAGTGGGTGTTGATACTGGCGGTTCGAATGTCCAGTTTGCTATGAATCCTGAGAACGGGCGAATGGTGATAATAGAAATGAATCCCAGGGTTTCGCGTTCGAGCGCTTTGGCCTCAAAGGCAACAGGATTCCCTATAGCAAAGATCGCAGCCAAGTTGGCTGTTGGATATACGCTGGATGAAATTCGGAACGATATAACAAAGGAGACGCCGGCATGTTTCGAGCCTTCCATCGATTATGTTGTTACCAAAATACCAAGATTTGCCTTTGAAAAATTTGCGGCAGCAGATGATACCCTTGGTACCCAGATGAAGTCGGTAGGTGAGGCAATGAGCATTGGCCGGACATTCAAACAGTCTTTCCAGAAAGCCCTGCGTTCGCTGGAGACGGGCAGGGCTGGCTTTGGCGCTGACGGGAAAGATCAGCCGTTCGAGAGGATGACGGATGATGAGATCAAGGCGTTACTGGTGAGACCTACTGCAAGGCGGGTATTTGTGATCAGGGCTGCGTTCAAACGTGGCTGGAGTGTTGAGAAAATCAATAAACTTACAGGAATTGATCTCTGGTTCTTGCGGCATCTTGAAGAACTTGTTGCATATGAAGATGAAATAAAGAAGACAGGCTCTATCGCCGGAATCGTAAAAAACCCGGCTCTTTTCCGGCAAGCCAAGGAGTTTGGTTATTCTGACAGGCAACTGGCTTATCTTTTGAAGGCGACAGAGGATGAGGTAAGGGCTGCGAGGGAGACGGTGGCCCTTCTTCCTGTTTATGGCCTCGTTGACACATGTGCTGCGGAATTTACGGCTTTCACGCCATATTTCTATTCCACCTATGGTGATGTAAATGACAGCCATCCCGATGACAGAAAAAAAATAATGATTATCGGTGGAGGACCAAACAGGATCGGACAGGGCATTGAGTTTGATTACTGCTGTGTCCATGCGTCGTTTGCGCTGAGGGATGCCGGCTTTGAAACCATTATGGTTAACAGCAATCCGGAGACGGTCAGTACTGACTATGATACCAGCGACAGGTTGTATTTTGAACCTCTGACGTTGGAGGATGTTCTCAGTATTTACCGAAATGAGAAGTGCTGGGGTGCGATCGTTCAGTTCGGCGGGCAGACCCCGTTAAATTTGGCTAAAAGTCTTGAGAAGAACGGAGTCAATATCATTGGCACAAGTCCGGCCAGTATTGAGATTGCAGAAGACCGGAAGTATTTCAAAGATTTAGTCACAAGACTTAAGATTAGACAGCCGGAGAGTGGTATTGCTGTCAGTATTGAAGAAGCCGAAAAGATTGCAGAAAGAATAGGTTATCCTGTTCTTATGAGACCTTCTTTTGTTCTTGGTGGCAGAGCCATGGTGATTGTTTATGACAGGGAAATGTTACGTAAATACATGGTAGAAGCTGTCGAAGTCTCCGAGAAAAAACCGATCCTGATTGATGACTATCTTGAACATGCTCTTGAGGTTGACGTTGATTGCATCTCTGATGGTGAAACCTCGGTTATTGGCGCCATTATGGAACACGTCGAACTAGCCGGAATACACTCTGGCGACAGTGCCTGTACCATTCCTGCCCCGAGTTTATCTCCTAAAATCAAGGATATCATCAGAAAACATACATATGCGTTGGCCAAGGAGCTTAAAGTCTGTGGCTTGATGAATATTCAGTATGCAATCCAGAAGGGGGATGTCTATGTGTTGGAAGTTAATCCCAGAGCGTCACGTACAGTACCGTTTGTGAGCAAAGCGATCGGTGTACCTCTGGCAAAACTTGCTGCGCTTGTCATGGCCGGGTTTAAACTGAAGGAGTTGGCTTTCACCAAAGAAGTTCAGCCCAGACATTGGTCTGTAAAAGAAGCTGTTTTTCCGTTTATCCGTTTTCCCGGGATTGACGTCATTCTGAGTCCAGAAATGAAGTCGACAGGCGAAGTTATGGGTATTGATTCTACCGCGGGTGTAGCATTCTTGAAGAGTCAGGTAGCGGCCGGAAATACGATCCCGGTCTCGGGTAATGTGTTTCTTAGTGTGCGTGATGAGGACAAGAAGGATGTGGTGCCGCTGGCAAAGCGTCTGGTAGATCTCGATTTTTCAATTTATGCAACATTAGGGACGAGTACTGTTCTTCGTGACAATGGCATCAGGAGCCAGGCTGTTTTTCGTATTTCAAAAGGGCGACCCAATGTGGTTGATATGATTGAAGAGAAAAATGTTGCGTGGATTGTGAATAATCCTTCGAGTGGTGCTGAGCCGCAGATTGATGAAAAGAAGATGCGTGCACACGCTGTCATTCGGGGTATACCAATTACTACGACTATTGACGGATTACGTGCTGCCATAAACGGCTTGGAACTGCTCAGGGATGTTAAACATCTGGAAGTGTGTAGCTTGCAGGAATATCACAGGCATGCACCACGGATAAATCTGGTTAAAAGAAAAATCAAGCAAATGGCCTGATTATGCCGACTAAAAAACAAAGAATCAAAAATTTGTCACAGATCAAGGGTAAGATGGTGTCTTGGAATTGGCGTGAACAAAGGCAACAGAAAGCTTTCCTTGCACTGGAGGATGGAACTGTGATGCGGGGATACTCCGTGGGTGCCAGGAAAGATACCGTTGGTGAGGTTGTATTTAATACGGGTATGTCCGGATATCAGGAGATACTGAGTGATCCTTCGTACAGCGGCCAGTTTGTTACAATGACATATCCGGAGATAGGTAATACCGGGATCAATCGTGAGGATATGGAATCCAGGAAACTGTTTGCAAACGGGTTTATCATTCACAATATGAATGAACCAAGTAATTGGCGTTGTGATCAATCACTGCGAAAATATCTAGATAAATGCGACATCCCTGCCATTGCCGGAATAAATACGAGAGCTTTGACGACGAGACTCAGGGAGAAAGGGACGCTTAAAGGCTATATTTCTGTCGAGAACAGTGTTTCGGAGACGGATGCTATTGCGAAAACAATAGAGTGGGGTGGGCTTGATGGGAAGGATTATGCGAGTAAGGTTTCGTGTGCTAAACCATATCGTTGGGATGCAGGAGGCAAACTCACATGTTCATGGGGTATTTCAGAAGAGTTGCCTAAGACGGATCTCACAATTGTGGCGCTCGATTTTGGAATTAAATGGAATATTTTGAGGAGCATGAGGAAGAGTGGTATGGATGTTACTGTTGTTCCTGCAAAAACTCCTGCATCAAAGATTAAGGCCATGAAGCCTGATGGTGTTTTTCTGTCAAATGGTCCTGCTGATCCTTCTGCAGTTACTTATGCCATTGCCTGTGCGCGTGACCTGATGGGAAAGGTTCCGATAATGGGGATTTGTCTCGGGCACCAGATATTAGGAATTGCTGTAGGAGGGAAAACATACCGGCTTAAATTTGGTCATCATGGTTGTAATCATCCGGTAAAAAACCTTTCAAACGGACGAGTAGAGATAACTTCACAAAATCACAATTTTGCGGTGGATATGACTACGCTTGATAAATCAAAAATCGAGGTAACCCATATCAACTTAAACGATCAGACTGTTGAAGGTATCAGACACAAGAAAGAACCTATGTTCTGTGTACAATACCATCCTGAGGCTGGGCCGGGACCGCACGATCCTTTCTATTTGTTTTCCAGCTTCAGGAAGCTGATTGAGAATGCCTGAATTTCCTTCATTTGAATTCTTTCCTGTAAACGGCCGTGGTTTTGAAAATAACCGCTTTTTCCAGTATTACAGGGCTTAAGTTGTGATTGTTGATAAAGCCTGGTAAAATTTCTCTTTCCAACCTGGAGGGTTCTGGTGAAAGAACAGTCCAATCGATTCGATACTTTTTTATGTCGCTTTCCAATTGATCGTAAGTGTTTTCATGCGGGCGCATCAGTATTTCTGTTTTCTTTTTGAAGTAGTATGCAAATACAGGGCAGGCATGCCCAGGGCCAAGTCCTTTCCAGTAGTGGAATGAAGTGATGAGAATGCGTTCTCTGTCTGATACGATCCGGTTTAATTGTTGCGCGATATTCCTTGAATAATGTGCGCCGCGCCACTGTCCCATGTCGATATGTTGTAACATTTGTTCGTACCCAAGTTTCCATGTCGCAACGGTACTTCCTGCGATTACCAGGCCGGATGCAAGGACTGCGATTAGAGTACCAAGACTTGGGCCATTAGAAAATTTCTTTAGCAAGCAGAGAATTCCAGCCATTGCTATTCCCTGCAATGTTGCCCATGCCGGTGACAGGCATATTACAACCCAGGGAACTTTGCTCTGCAATAATGAGAGGATCGTATAACTTGGAACAACCAGAAACAAAGGCCAGAGGCTGAAAATAGCTTTCGGGCTATGGACCAGGTCTTTAGTGGTCTTTTCTCTCATGGTTATAAATACGGTGCAAATAATACCAATAGAGGCCAGAAAGAAGCCTATAAAGCCGGTAATCAGGGGAATGTTGGTGAAATAATAATTCCATGGCCCGTTCCAGCCTGACTTGCTGGAGATTGCAAACTTCACAAAATCAGCGCTTCCTCCAAATATTTTCATGTACCATGGAGTGTCCGGATTAATACAGGCTGCTGTAAATGTGATATGGTCGACCATGATCTTTACTCCGAAATACCACCACCCGCAGGTAATCAGAGGGATGATGGTTAGTGCTGCAAGGTCACGCCGTGTTCGTTGTCCAATTCCACCGCATAGCCAGATGAGAAATACAGCCATTACGTAAAAAATGCCCGTTTCCTTCGATAACATTGCCAGGCCTAGACATAGTCCGGAATACAGCGGCTGGCGCATTGACAACAAGAGAATTGCCAGCAGGCCGAATGTGGTTACGGTAGAATCCGTTTTGATCCAGACATCAAAAAAGACACTGCCGGGTTGTACGGCGACGAAGAAAATCGACCATAAAGCGACGGATGTCCCGAGTAGTTTGCGATTCAGAATGAATAAAAGAAATAAATTAATCACCCCGATTGCGATGGCCATCCCTTCCACGCGTTCTGCAAAACCGCTTTTGAGGGGGGATAAAAGCATCATCAGCAGGGAGAATAGCGGTGGATGGCGCCAGAACCAGTTAGAAAAATCATCAGTACCTTGCGAGAGAAATGAACGGATGGTGCAGAGGCTCATTGCCTCGTCCCAAATAAGGAGATGTCCAATCCATCTTACCCTAAGTGCTATGAATAAAATGGTGCAAAGCAGTATTGTTACAGCCATGACTTGTTTGGTAGTGAAAAACGGCTTTTCTGAACCGGTGGTCATGGCTCGTAGCTCTCGTAATTAGGTGTTCTGCCGGTAACTGTGGGGATCGATTTTGAGATTGTGAATCTTATAATTTATAATTCTCTGGGTTGTGTTGAGGTGTCTGGCTGCCGCAGCTGCACAACCACGGTGTTTTTTCAGTGTATCGATAATTATTTCCCGCTCATAAGTTTCAACCATTTGGGTAAGGTTAGCGCCCTGCTCTGGCACCATTTCTGTGTGTGTTTGTTCGCTTGTCTGGAGTGAAGGTGGCATGGAATATCCGTGCGCAACACCATCAGTGCTGGTTAGGACTGCTCTTTCAATACAGTTTTCAAGTTCGCGTACGTTACCAGGCCAATGATAAGACATCATCATGTTGATTGCAGGCGTGGATATGCGCTTGATCTGTTTGTTGTAGATTTCGTTATATTTCTGCAGGAAGTGATCTGCCAGTAGCATGATATCAGAACGACGTTCCCTCAGTGGGGGCAGGTGTATGGGGAAAACATTTAAACGATAGAAAAGATCTTCCCTGAAGCGACCCTCCTGCATAGCTTTCTCGAGATCTTTACTAGTTGCTGCAATAACACGCACATTTGTTTTTATGGGTGCGTTCCCTCCTACACGTTCAAATGTACGTTCTTGTAAAACTCTAAGTAATCGGACCTGGACGGCAGTGGTAATGTCTCCGATTTCATCCAGCATCAATGTCCCTCCGTTGGCTATTTCGAAGCGTCCCTTTCGCTGCTGTGCTGCTCCCGTAAAAGAACCTTTTTCATGGCCAAAAAGTTCGCTCTCAATGAGTTGTTCGGGTAATGCCGCACAATTAACAGCTACGAAAGCGTTATTTTTGCGCGAACTTGCGAAATGAATTGCATGAGCAATCAGTTCTTTCCCGGTTCCTGATTCCCCACGTATCAGGACAGTGGCCATGCTGTCGGCGACTTGAGCAATGTGCTCATACACGGTACGCATACTGCTGCAATTGCCTACGATTGAACTGGGGTGATACTGGTCGCCCAGTTGCTGCCGCAATCGCTGATTTTCAGCCATAATGCTTTCCCGTTCAGATATCTGCTCTCTTATTCCCGCAACAGCTTCAGCAATTATGTCCGATACAAGCGCAAGAAACTGGAGATCATGTTTAAGAACGGATTCGTCCTGAATAGGCCTGTCTATGCTTAATGCTCCAATAGCCTTACGTTGATGGATTATAGGGACACAAAGGAACGCAACCCTTGCTCCTTTCCTTGCTTTCGTACGGTCAAGAAAGCGCGGATCTTTCTGAATGTCCGGTATGAGAATGGACTTCATGGTTTTTGCGACACGACCGGTAATTCCTTCGCCAAGTTTGTATTGTCCGCGCTTCTGCTCTTCGGTCGTCAATCCGCGTGATGCTTCGATTACAAATAAGTCAGAGTCGGGTCGGTTCAATGTCAAGGTGCCTCTGATCATGCCCATTTCTGTCTCTAAAATATCCAAGACTTCATTAAGCAGGGCTGCAACATCATGTTGATGGGCCATTGCCTGAGAGATTCTGTAAAGAATTTCCAGTTCAATATCCTGTTGTTTGTCTTTGTTCATGTCATTATCAATACATATTAGTAAATTTTTTTAATGGTATTACAAATATGTATGTCTGGCAAGTGCAGATCTGAATGATCCAGAATGAATATGTAATCAGGGGTTCGGGAGGAATAAAGGAGTTTTTTGTTCTGGGAGGAGCATAGGCTTTGTGGTGGTTGATAAAGGATTTATGAGGGCAAGTACACCTTTTGCTATTCCATCGGCTAGGGCTTCTCTGTAGATTTTTTTCGTCAGTTTTGCTTCATCAGCAGGATTTGAAACAAAACCGCATTCAACCAGGATCGCAGGGCAAATGGCATCTTGAAGTACATCGAATCTGGCACGACGTATTCCCCTGTCAGAAGCGCCTGTGGAGGCAAGAAGTTGACGGTGTATACAGTAAGCAAGCTGGATATTAGCATTGTCGAACCTATTGGCAGGAGATGCTTTGTTGTCCATGCTTTTCCCTGCAGTTGAGGCAAAATCGGGACCGGGTAGAATGTAAGTCTCAATTCCTGAAGCTTCAATGTTGACAGCTGAATTGATATGAATGCTTATAAACATGTCGGCTTTTTGTTTTTTTGCTTCATTTATTCTGTCAGCTCTACTCAATGCAGTGTCCCATTTGCGTGTCAATTTTACTGTTATCTGCTGGTTTTCGAGCTTTCTTTTTACTGAATTTGCGATCTCCAGAGTGATTTTTTTCTCGCATGCCTCCCGAGGTCCTATTGCGCCGGTTTCTT
>MHBM01000152.1 GCA_001804885.1 Lentisphaerae bacterium RIFOXYA12_FULL_48_11 | reverse complement strand
ATAGCATCCACCGGAACGCTGGAACTGTCTTCAATAATCACCTCCAGCGACTCTTCCGTTTTCTCCAGAAGAATCCTGTCATGGAGTGATACTGGCACAAGGACACTTTCAATATCGTGATAACCACTATCACGCTTTCCAAGAACCCGCAGGTATAGGTTTATCTTGGCCGGCGTTCTAACAAGCAAACTATTGGAACCATTTTTTGACATGGGAGCGCGGAATTATCACACCGTATGAACCATGTCAAGACAAGGATGGCAGAGAACTACCCTTCAGATATCCACAACTTATCTGGCTGCGGATCCATAAACTTCAACTTCAATATACCGGTTCATTTCACCGGCCGTACTTCCATTGCTGTAAAACCTGACAAATCGCGCTTTCTCCCCTCTTACAGCAACCAATTTCCCCTCGTTGGTTTCTATATATTCGTAATCCTTTCCACCACCCAACCCGGAAGAATTGTCATTATCGTTGTTAAAAACAGTTCTGACATTCGTAATAAAATCGGCATCGTCGGCAACCTGCACAACCACATCACGGTAAACTTGAGCCATACTGTGGAAGTGCCACACAAGCATGGCATGAATATTACACGTTACACCAAGGTCCATCTGGATCCATTGCTTTCCCGGACCAAGCTCGACATAACTGCCTTCTACACTTTCCTTATCTCCATCGGCAACCAGATCAAGGGAGCCATTGACGGGAAATGAATCACTGGAAGTGACAGTTTTCTTAACCGATAACAAAATAGTATCCTCCGGCACAAAAAAAGGGCTTCGCTTCTTACCTTTGTTGACCGGATCAAGATTCGTGTTCTTTATATCTTTCGGCGTACCTTCCAGCAAAGCTTTGGGTAGTGAAACATTCAGCTCGATCATCTTGAACTGCTGACCCATCATGATTCCTCCGACCAGAACCAACACAACAACAACTGTAAGCATGCATTTGATCTTGTCGTTCATGGAAGCTCCTCCTTTCAGGATCATGCTGCCACTATCAGACCGGATAACAGGTAATAATTATGAATGCATTAAACGGGCCAACTAACCATGAAAATTCAGCTGACATGTTATTTTCAGGAGGAAAGATTAAGTTCAACACTATAGGAAAAATTATCGCACACGCTACTTTCCTGAGGCACCACCCTGCTTGATAAAGGAATCCCAAAGATCCTGGTTTACAAGCACAGTTAATAAGACATCCGGACGCAACCCGAAATATTCCAGGTGATAATTTGCACCAAGACGAGAAACAACCGCATCCTGTTCGCCGGAAGAAACCACAGCCACCGCAGGAAACATCCCTTCCCCTATTTCACCGGCAGTAGTCCAGAAACCGACCTTACTAAAACTTCGCAGATACCATGGCAGTGGCCATGTTTCACGGGGCGAAGCAATAACAGCAAGGAACATTCCTTTCCCGTCTGGATGTATTTTAGACAATACTTCAATCCTTTTAACCAGATTTAGAAAGTCACGGCTTGTATGCGCATAAACATAAGGGTTCCTTTGATCAGTATAGAACCTGAAGTTCGTCGCCCATGACTGTTTAGCCAGATTCCACACCCCTCCAAGCAGAAGCGCACAGAGAATAAGTCGTACAAAATGACCCCGCAGAATATTAAAAAGAAATATAACGCCGACTCCTGCGAGAACAATCATCCCGCTTTGAAACGAAAGCAGACACCATGGCGTCTTGTAAGGTATGACAGAATAAATAACCGTCAAAAACACAGTATATACTGCCATAAAACGCATAAAACGTCTGTCCCCGCCAACAACATCCTCACTCTTCGTCCCCAGGCTTGCTATCAACCCGACAAACGCCAGCGCCAGAATCAGCCCCTCACTCCATGTCGGTCCTGGTGCCTTCTTCCAGCAGGTAAGAATCTGCAGGTAGTAATACCAAGGGTGCAAATGAACACTTTCCGTCGATTTTCCTGCGTAAGATTTAAAAGCAAGAATTGAGTCAACAGGCCCGCTCCAGTTGGTAAAGAAAGATGAAAAGAATATTATCCACACAAATACTGCAGCAACAAGAGCTATTAAACAATGCCTGAAAGTGGATACTCCTGTGAACACTTGCTGTACACTTCCGTAAGCATTTCCCGCCCCCGCCCCAACTCTACGTTCCCAAACATAAACAACCAACAAAGCGCCAGCCATCGCCGCATAGGCCATAACAGATGTTTCCTTGGTAACAAACATCATACCCAGGAAAAAACCAACGCAAACAGCCCATAAAGCACTTCTCGTTTTAAAATACCGCCAACCAGATGCAATCGCCGCAAGAGTGAAGAAAACAAGAAGCATTTCCTGGATATAGAATCTGCTGTAAAAAACCATGGCTGGAGAAATTGCAAAGAATATCGCACTGCAAATTATTATGCCCCAGTCCAGCCCACCCAGAAGAAGTAGAAGCAAGGGGATAATGGCAGCTCCAAATACTACAGGCACAATTCGAAAGGTAAATTCAGATGTACCTGCAAAATCTTTCCCGGACATCAGCCAGGCTGCCGGCAAGGTGAGATAATACAAGCTGGGGCCATGATGATCACCCAGATCATATTTATAGACCCCGTACTGCTGAAGGTCCCCGCATTTCACTGCCTGATTTGCTTCATCATGATGCATGGGCCTGATCCCGAGGTCAGGCAGACGAAACAAAAGCGCAACGGCAAGAATGCACAAAATTCCCATTATCCGTGCAAAATTTGTTTTCATCAAACAATCCTGTCTGCGCTATTTAGTTCCAGATAAAAATACGCCCGGTCAACCGCCTCCGTAATAAAAACGGAGTAACGAAGATGACCGGGCGTATAAATTGCCACATCCATTCCCTTCAGCTTTCTGAAGAGGAACAGATAAAAGCCTTATTTTGCCGTTTTACCGAAAACTTCCACCTCGATATAGTGGTTCATTTCGCTGGCTGTGCTGCCATTACTGTAAAGCCGCACATAACGGGCCTTTTCACCCTTGCCATCTACCAACCATCCGTCAGAGGTCTCAACAAACTCGTATTCCTTGCCAACACCCATTCCAGCAGTATTGTCATTGTCATTATTGAAGATCGTCCTGACGTTAGTGATGAAGTCCGGGTCATCAGCTACCTGGACAATTGTGTCTCTATAAACCCTGGCCATGCTGTGATAATGCCAAAAAATAACGGCATATATATTGGCAGGAGCTCCAAGATCAATCTGTACCCACTGTTTGCCGGGGCCAAGCTCCACAAAACTGCCATCAGAACCTTCCTTATCACCATCTGTCACCTGGTCAAGCGAACCAACAACAGGAGCAGAGTCGCTCGATGTCACTGTTTTCTTTGCCGACAACAGCTCCGTTCCCTCAGGAACCATGAAAGCCTTGCGTTTCTTATCTTTGTTGACGGGATCGAGGTTTACACCCTTCATGTTCGTCGGAGTTCCGATAAAGAGCGGCTTTGGCAGCTTAACCTGCAACTCTACCTTCTTCTCATCCTGAGCTCCGCTGATAAAAACCATCCCCACGGCAACCAACAAGAAACTAATTACTGCAACTGATATCTTTCTGCTCATCAATTTACCCTTTCCTGATTTTACTTTTTTCTTAAGCTTAACCACACACAACAGAACTGGGCTGCCGAACCCGTTGCAAAAAATCAGCTATGCAACTACCTAGGTTCGCACTTTACCCATTCACCTGATCAAAACAACCTGCATACAACACTGAAGACCCACCCGTCGACAACAGGACTTACTTCACAGATCTTCAGCCCTAAAACCCAGCCCTCACAGTAATAGTACGAGAGACTCTTTACGCTTTTGTTTCAGAAGGCATTTCCACAACCTGGGGCTGCAGACCGGCCTTCGCAAGAACAAAGTAAAGCACTGCTCCAACAACAAACGCGACCAATGGTGCCGCAGGAATATTCGCAATTCCGACCAACGGAGCTATACCCACAACAAAACCAACCGCCCAGGATATCCAGCCAGCCATATTCCAGCCCTTGCGGGGACCAGACCACTTGCAACCTGAAAGCATATAGTCTGCCATCATGGCGCCACAGATCGGGCCGAAAGAAGCTCCTATCACTGTAAATACTGCTCCGGCTTTACCTGCCAACCCGGTTAAAGCAAGAACTATGCTCACTATCGTACCTAGACCTACGGTAATGAACGGGTTTATCTTCGGCATGGTCGTCTTGAAACTATTGGCAGCGATGAATGCGGAGAAACAGGCTGAGGGGAAGGCTGCGATCGCCAGCAATAGCCCCATGGTCTTGCCTGCGCCTTCAGAGCCCATAAGGTTACCCATGAAAGCAGTATCAGCCGGATTCATTGAATAAACGCCCGTCTTTCCAAATGCGCCAGCAGCAATTAATATTGCAGCGCCAGCAGCAACAATTGCTGCAAGGGCTATACCCATGAGACCACCCATTTGAACGTCCTTCTCATCCTTGCTGTTTGTACCAAAATCCACACCGGCAGCACCGGCTGTGGCAAAGAAACCGATAACGAACGTCATGCTCAGCGCGATTACGCCTAGCAGGCTCAAGCCTTCACCCTGACCGCCCGATGCGGCAACACCAGCTGCAACAAACTTCTGGGCATCAAACGAACCTACTCCGCCTAAAGTCTTTGCCAAGAGGATAACGAGAATTGCCACAGGAATCAGGGGCAGATATGTGGATACCTTGGCAACATACTGAATACCCTTGAGACCCAAAAATGCAGCAAGTGCAGCCCAGAGAACCATCAGTCCTTTTACTGCTGCAGGATTACCGCCAACTAGCGGTGCCAGAGCCTGTGCAGAGAAAAAGGCGTTCACCCCAAGCCAGCCAAATTGCAAAACTCCCATCAGGAATCCCGGCATCAGGAAACCACCCTGAGTCCCGTAGGTCGAGGTACCGACAACATACAGAGGCAGCCCTGTCTTGAGACCGAGCAGGCCAGGAACAACATAGAACAAGAAATGACAAATCAACGCCGCAGCTATAATACCGAGGAGCGCAACGCCAACACCCTGAGATAACACACCACCTGCAACCCCTGATCCACCACTCGGAGCCTGGCTCCAGAATACAAACCACAGAAAAATACCGGCATAGGTGGGCGCCGTGTTCTTGTACCAAGCTGCCCGGTTACTTGCCGGATTAGGCTTGGCCATACTCAGATAACTAGGCAATGTTTCATTACTCATAACTCTTCCTCCTCAGCGAAATACACCATGAATGCTTACCGGCAGACCACCGGACATCACCACTCCTGAACCACACTGGTATTCCTTCTCTACTGGTTGTATCCGGTCACGTTTGTTTTTCGACGGACCAACGCCGGACTCTTCGATGGTCAGACCGATCCCTAATCCATTTCCGTCAATAATAGTGGGCGAAAGCATATATACCGCGTTTTTGCATGTCAACGCCAATTACGGCCATTTTTACAGCCTTTACGCTCTCCCATATGGAGGCGTAAATCAGGCCATACGGACGTTAAAATTAACAAGGAAAGAGTCAATCACCGGGGATAAATCCTTTTCCAGGTATTCTCCCCATGCATCGGCAACATCAGGCCAGGCAACAAGTTTTTTTCCTGAATCCAACAGTAAATCACCGATATTAGCCAGCGGATCAACACCGTCAGCACGCCAGGCTGAAGCCGCTGTTATCTTACTTGAAACCGCATCACTTCCAAGCGTCTTACCCGCGAAATCTTCATCTCCATACGCATCAAGTATATCATCGGCAAGCTGATAAGCTGTCCCTGCGGCATAACCGGCATCGAGAAGGGCCTGCGAAAGCTTTGAATCCCCACCTCCTGCTGCATACGCCGCAAATGCAAAGAGTGCACCCGTCTTTCGTCTTGCTATACTTACACAGGTCGGCCAGTCCGCAGGCTTACCCTTAAGCAACAGTTCCTGTTCAACCTCGGCATCACATACTTCGTTGGTGAGCTTGATCAGCATCGTCATAAGTCTTCCAGATTCAGACTCATTAACTAGTTTATAAGCCTGACAGACCAGGAGATCTCCAAGAAGAATTGCGCCCGAAGCGCCCTTCGAAACCCAGAACGAAGGAACCGCACGCCGTAACACAGCACCGTCAATAACATCATCATGAAGAAGACTGGCAGCATGAAGCATTTCAACAGCAGCAGCAACCATGGTAAGAGTTTCCATTGAGACGCCCTGCGCAAAACCGATCCTGAACATAAGGCGTACCCGTAACATCTTGCCACTTGCAGCCACATTAACCAAGTCATCCGCCACGGCACCGAGGCTGGTCCCACGCAGTCGATCAGCAACCACCCTTCGCACACCCGCTATGGCAGCTTCAATATATTTTTCGTCAGGTTTCATTAATAAATTACGACGACTATACGTATACTATGAATTACAGGAAGACTCAACCATTTCAATCTGTCTTAGAAAAAGTTCAATCAGGATAGACAAAGAAAAGCTTTTCACTTCTTCGGTATCGTTATCAGCTTCCCGTCGGGTTCAACGACAAATGCACCTATCGCCTGGTTCGCAGCACAAAGCGCATGCACCTTCTCTGTGGACATAATCATGAATGCCGTCGAAAGAGCATCTCCTGCTGTCGCAGAAGGACAGATTGACCAGGCCGCAAGATGTCCTTTTGAAGGAAGACCGGTTACAGGATCGACAATATGCGTACCCTTCACTTCTGTACCGGAACCATTTAGTGCCTCATTAAACAATCGAACGCTTTCAATCCCTGCAGCCTTGCCCCACTGACCACCCACGCCAACAAGCCAGCCACCTTCTTTATCCCCGTCACCACATGCCAAAACAGTACTGAATCCAGCATTCAAAAGATAACTGGCAAAACCCCATTCTTCAAGAATGTCTGCAACTTTATCCAACGCATAACCTTTTCCCACCCCGCCAAGATCAATGTCAACACCACCTGCGGCATCCGTACGAATACCAACCGAGAAATCAGAATCGTCAAGTGCCAGCCGACGCATGCCCACCTTTTGCCTGGCCAGATCAAAGGCAGCCTTATCAAACGGCTTCCCTTTTTTTACTTCCGCCTGGTATCCCATAACAGGACCGATGGTAACATCAAAGGTACCCCCAGTCTCCGCATATACCCATGCTGCAACAGAGAGACATTCAAACACATCAGGGGCAACACGAATCGACTGACCGGGCATAAGACGATTAATCTGGGAAACGTCACTGCATGGGTCAAAACGGCTGAGAAGTCCTTCCAACCGGTCTATTTCAGAAAAGACTGTATTTGCAGCCTGTTCAGCGTACGTGGGATCATCACCAGGAAGAATGACCTCAAAAAAAGTGGTCATTGCCTCGTGCGAAAACCGATTCAAACGAGCCGGTACGGACATGTTAGGAAAACTTTCCTTTCCGCAAACCCGTCAGTTTCTCTTGCCCGCGGTACCAGCATAAATGATTGTCGCGACAAGAGCAACCAGCGCGCTCAGCTTGTGAACCCTGGTGGCCATATGCTGACCATCTGTTGCGAGTATGGGAAACATCGCGCTCAAAACACTGAAAATCAGTCCCAACCCGCATATCACAATCACCCAGAAACAAATCTTCTGAACCAGAGAGAACCGGCCAAACGTATCCGGTCCTGCCAGGCTGTAGGCTTCCGCTCTGAATACCGCAAGAACCGCAAGGCTCAACGCAAATACGGCCCCGCAGCCAACATGAATCAGGGTTGTAAAACCACTCAAGGCATGCCCAAGCATTGTCGCGCCAAGAAAACCCGTCGCTATCAGAACCAGAAGGCTCGCCCACATCACAAACGCAATAAGAGCCTCAATGAGTGGATAACGCCCGATCCTCGGACGAACAGAACTTCCAGCAGACTGACCCGCCAGCTGCTTTCCAAACTTCACAACAACTGCTATGGCTGCAACAACAGAAATAACTGTTAAGGCTCGAAACATCTGCGTCTCCCTTAATTATTTATTTTCACGCGAGCCAAGAAACTTTGTTAACGAGTTCAGCGCCAGCAACGCGTACAGCGCAAGAACCAACCCTATCAGACACGCGGCACCAAATATCACCGTCTTGAACATCGACCTCACCAGGAACGACAATCCAAACAGGCGATGGAAATTAGCGCTCTGCCCCTGCAGCTCAAACATCTGCTTCGACTGAACTGCTGCAGTTTTCATTGGACCAGCAGCTTCAACCTTGCCGAAAAAGAACGGTGATTTCACAGAATGACAGATCGTACACTTTGCAGCACCAAGAGCCTGCTTTGCAGGGCGAATATCATGAGCAAGAGGCCAGGCCACTGGCTCGGCTGCAGCATGATCCACAGCACTAAGCCTGCCTCCCTGATCAACCGTGAACATTTTGCCACTACAAACATAGGCATACTTTGTCTTTCCGCTCTTGTCCGATGTTGCAAGATTTTTCAGCACCATCACTACCTGCTCTTCGGTCAATGTATAACTTGTTCCAACCGTCTCCAGAACAGACCGGACCACAAAGTCCGGAGCAATCGGAGAAAGCTTCTTATCCCTGAGCCAGCCCCAGGCAACAGACTTGGCCGGTACCTTAAGGAAGTCAGACTGCAACTTCGCAAGATCAACCTCATCCTTGAGGCTTGACGTTTTCAATGTTGCCGTTTCATCAAGCTGATAGACCTTATCTCCAAGAGTCATTACCGGCACACCATCCGGTTTCGCCTTGTATGCGGCAAGCGCCTTCAACAGGTCCGTAATCCGTACCTGAACATTCGGATCCATCTGTTCAGCAGCAGGATCAAATGCAGCAACCAGCGAAGACAATGCACCATTCTTACAGAGCAATATGCCGGACTGATCCGCAGCAGCTTTCGCTGAAGCAAGGTCAAGACCTTTATCCACATTGACAGAATAAATCTTCCCGCTGTTTACAAAAACAGGTTTTCCATTGGTCGGATCACCTATGTCCATGGCTGCAATAATACCCGCGAGGCTCTTAGGCGTCTCAAAAACGTTAGTGCCGGCCTGTGCAAGCGCATCAGGAGTAAGCGGCCGTACCTTGTCACTTTCAATTCTGGCCCAGAATGACGGCCACGTAACCCTGTGGGGAGCTATCTTGCCGTCTTCACCCTTCATAAAAACCGGCTCGACAATATAAGGCAGATCTGTTGTCCAGTTTGCTACGCCAATAATGCCAATCCTGTTGGCACGGGCCGTACGAACCCTTACAAGATCATCCGTGGGCCAGGGACCTGAATGGCACGTGGTGCAAGACAATTTATCAAAATGAACAGGAGGAATACCCTTATGCTTCGGAGCTGGAGAACCCAGCCTGCCACCCATTGCCGCCACGCCCTTTTCATCGTCTACGCCGAGATGGCATCCGCGACATGAAGAAGCAGCCACAGAAAGATCCTTCCTGTCTCTTGCTTCCGTCTCATAACCACGGTTAACCATGTGATCGACGCCGTTACGATGACATTCCACACAATTCATACCGGCCCTGGTATGAATATCGCCATCCACATCCTTACGCTGCTTGCCATGTTCTGCAACGGAGTGACAGAACAGGCAGTGACGATCCTGAGGCTTTCCCGAGATATCAAACAACATGCGCTTCTTACGGTCAAAACGCTTTGTGTCATAAGTTACAGAAGGAGCAATCGCATACTGTGTATCATCAAGATTCGGCCCCTGCATGACAGTCCATGACGAAGGCATTCGTGATGCCATTCCACCAATCTCACCCAGTCCTGCTGACGCGGTAGGGGCCCAGCGGAAATTCTCACGGGCAACTTGCTTGACCCATTCCGAATGATTCTGAGCCGGTGATGCATTATGACACGCCAGGCAGTCTATTTCCAATTTGCCAGACAGATTCCATCTGGCCGCAGGATCATCAGGACTTTCCTCGCTTTCCCCAAGTCCTCCACCCGGCAGATTCCTGGCAAAAGTCTTGATAAACGTCCATGGTGTCAAACCAGCCTCTGATGGCGCCCATGTATTCTTCCAGTTTCTACCGGACACAGGAAGCTGCATCCCGCTGACCTCATCATACCATATCCACGGCTGTCCACTGCGTCCCTTTAGCGTATCCTTTTCAGCATAGTTGAAATGCCATCCATGTCTGATCTTGTTATAATCATGACAGGCACCGCAGGTCTTGCTCGGTGAATATGGCATGCTCTGTTTGTATTGAGGAACAATACCCTCTCCGTTCTCGTCCGTCAGGCCGATACGGTGAACCGGAATAGTCCGGCTGCCTGTCCACTCATGGAATTTCTTCGACGCTTCTTCAGCCCCGACTGAAACCCTGGAGACAGCTACCAAGAAGATTACAATTAATATTAATCGATTCATGCTATACCCGGAACTGCTCAGGCTTGAAATCAACCCTCTTGCCACTTGCCACTGATTCATTTGCAGCAAGCACTGCAACTGCCGTTTCATATGCCACTTCTGCGGGACAATTCAACGGTATATTGGACCGGATCGCATCAAAGAAGTTTTCCAGATGAGGCTGATGGGCTGGCTTTGCAAGATCTATGGGCAAAGGCCATTTCCCGGATTCCGCCGTCACTCGCACATCAACTGCGACATTCTTGGTTGCAGAGCCCGAGACCGACTCGGATACAGGATTCAAGTACCCCTTCTTGACCCACTGATCCCATTCCGGGGCATGAGCTTCGCGCTCGGCAACATTACCCCTT
>MHBM01000151.1:1788-10853 GCA_001804885.1 Lentisphaerae bacterium RIFOXYA12_FULL_48_11 | reverse complement strand
TGCGGCTGCCATTGCTGGTATCCATTTCTTTTTTCCGTTATGAGATTTCATTGTTATCCCCACATCAGTAAATTAGCTTAAACAATGCCAACATTGGGCACCTTCAGAACAAACAGGAGGAACCACTTGATAATAAGGATATTAAGAAAGTTTGCATTTCCAAGAGCATCAACCTGTAACGCTAATAGTGTCTTATTCCGGCCAAGAAATGAGACACTTTAGCCAGTCTGTGTACAGAAATACTCCCTTCAACCGGAGGAATAGAAGGCTAGCGTTTATCGGCATTGAAGTCGAAGAAGCGACAAACCTGGACATCACCATCGATTCTCAAGAAACCACTGATCCTTATCCAGATCATGTTTCAATAAATACTTATGCGTATCATTCCCGAGAACTTTGAAATAATCTGCTTTTGCTTGTTGTTGGGCCTTCCCTGCCTGTTGCCACTGATCAAGTATTTCCTCCACGGTAATCTGACTGGACTCGCAAAGGAAACTTGTTGGTTTCTCATCTGCCTTAAAACCAGAACGACATTGAACTTGTATGGGCACGAGCATCATTACAATGTTATATTTTCGATCTAGCGCCTATACAGAATCAAAATCGTTTATAATGGTAAAAATCGAAGAGACAGCACCTTTTGCTGTAGCTTTCGATATACTGTATTTTGAAGATTTCTCCTCTGCAAGGTGCACAAGATTTCTGAAACACCTAACGGAATCAGATAATCGATGTATAGCTGTCTTCAATAACCCATTATCCTGGCATGCATCAAGATACGAATTAAAAGTCGACTGCCTAGCTTTTACGTTTTTTCTTTCAAGGTATACCCTCAATAATTCCTCAATCACACTTCCAGCAAGGATTACGGCTGGCTTGCTGAAACCATTATTAGCCAAACAGTATGCATGTCCAACATCACGAAAGATAATTTCACGGCGGAACTTACTCTTTATAAAATTAATTTTCCGACCAAACATTTTTTTGCTGACATCATAATCTTTTTCGATTTCCAGCCAAACATCTATCTC
Source organism: Lentisphaerae bacterium RIFOXYA12_FULL_48_11 (assembly GCA_001804885.1). Classification (GTDB taxonomy): domain Bacteria; phylum Verrucomicrobiota; class Kiritimatiellia; order UBA8416; family YA12-FULL-48-11; genus YA12-FULL-48-11. The sequence goes on along the minus strand of MHBM01000151.1, from coordinate 9,822 downwards.
GCGACCTGCTGACATTTCCTCTCCTTCTGGTGACTCATGATTTGCAACCAACAAATGGAGATCGTTCTCTATTTTAGCAAGGTTGCTTCGAATGAGATTCTTTGCTGTGACTTCAACCAACGCCTTCTCTATGGCCCTGCTGGCAATATTGGCTTTCATCCCAAATCCAGCAAAGCGTCTTGTTGCCGATTCGGTGAACGACTGCAACTTGTTAACAAAAAGTTCTTCTTTGATTTTCCATTTAAGGAAGCTGACAATTCCACATATCAAGGATTCATCGACACCAGCACTTGTTTTAAGGACACGAAATATTGTGCTACTTGCCTCCGAGAAAAGATTTGAAATCGTTTGACCAACATTCGATTGATATTCGGAAATAATACGGTCGAATTGATTAAGATCCTTAGGGCTCAAAGAACTAATCGCTTTATATACATCATGCCCGATATCATTTATTTTCGGATCAAGAACGAGAGATAGCTGCTTTTTAATTAATGATAATAGATTCTGTGACATATGCTCCTTGTCTGCATCTATATAGCCAATGATTATACCAAGCTTACTTTCCACTATACTGAACAATTCCCCTGCATTGAGGAAACTTCGAGCAACCCCAAAACTTTTGCCCAGCATTGGCACCTTTCCTGGCTGTCCGCAAAACCATTTCACTGCCACAGGTCGGACACATCATTGTTGCCTGGGATGTGATGGGTATTGGCAGAACAGAAGGTACAGCCTTGCCTCCAGCCTGAACATTCTTGATCAATTCCTGTAATTGTGGACCATCTACTAAATCCATGGGGTTGTTTGCTGCAAAGTTTTGCGCTTCCTGGGTAAAGAAACCTGAAGTAATAAGAATTGATCTATGCGCACCATTTGACATCTGGACCCCATATAACTCACGCACCTTTTCAACCCCGACCTTAGTTGTCCGCCACTGCTTGCATTGAACCAGAATTACCTCGCCTTTCTTTTCCAAAATCAAATCAACTCCACCATCTGGACCCGTACCTTCATTCTCCGTGACTATATATCCCTGGCGACGATAAGCCTCCCCTACCAGTTCTTCAAATTCCTTCCAGGATATCTGGCGAATACTTTCAATCGATTGCTGATGATCCAGCAATCTGCGTTTACGCCATGCCCTAATAGCTGAGATCAAAGCCGGGACCAGAAATGCGAACGCAATGTATGGAGCAATGATTGGTGCCGCACCTGCAAAGCCTTTGAACATAATGGCCCCGAAATTAATCGGACCTTTGAGATCAACCTTTATTGCAGGAACAATGAATTTCAAAGCGATATAGGAAACAGCCGAAAAGATGATACTCACCCACCAAGGACACATAACGAGAATATCAAAAAGACCTTCATTCCTTCTTGCCATGATTTATCAATCCTCCCTGAACGGTTCGACCAAGATACTGTCACCTCTGAAAATATTCTTCAGTACATTTTTCAGATGGACATATTTAACGCTTCGATACAATCTTCCGCAACATGAATATTAACAGGCAAGAATTTCTTATGCCGGAAATCCCTAGCAAACCTGATCCGGAAAAACGTTTATGGATTCTTGCGCTCATTCTTGTAATTGCCATTATTCTTATTGGCGTACTGACTTGGCTGCACTACAGGAATGTAAGGCATTCCCCTAATGGAAATCCCGACACTGCGGCTCAGGCAATCCCTGACAATTCCCTTAAGGGAAAACCTGACAGGGTGGCTGGAAATTACAAGGGAATGTATTGTTATGCAGGCGAGCCCAAAATAACCACATACCCTCACCCTATATTGGTATTAACCAACGTCGGATATATTGCCGGGTATGATGAAACAAGAAAAGATCCCGCATGGGTATGTTACCGATTGAATAAAGTTGCCAGCCTTATTGCACCACCACGACCAAAAACATTTTCAACTGATCTCAGAACCAAAGCCAAAGTTAAAACGGGTGATTATACAGGCACCGGATATGACCGTGGTCACATGGCTCCAAATTATGCAATAGCAGTGTGTTACAGGGAACAGGCTCAGCTCGAAACATTTCTGATGAGCAACATCATTCCGCAAAAGCCAAACCTGAATCGCAAGGTATGGGAACATTTGGAAGAGCGCGAGATGAAAACTTATGCCCAGGATTTCAAATCTGTGTGGGTCATTACCGGTCCGGTATTTGATAAGCAGCCAGCAAGATTTCCATCCGGCATTGCCATACCGGTAAAATGTTTCAAGATTTTTGTACGAGAAGAAAATGGACAACCAAAAGTGCTGGCCTTTGAAATGTCACAGGATGTAACAGGAAACGAACAGTTGCAGAAATTCCTGACAAGCGTTCGGGATGTAGAAGCGAATACTGGGCTGGATTTTTTGAATGAGCTACCGAACGATGTAGAGAACAAGATCGAGATGGAGAAGGCGGTGGGAATTTGGTGATGGAATGCGAAAGTTACATAGCCATGTAGTCTGTCAGGAATAATATTTCCCCCGACCAGGACAATCACATACTTGGGCCTACCCCCTACAATCCTTACACTTCTTTGGAGGATCAAGATTCTTGTCGTAGAAAAATCGTCTCTCTGCTTCTGTAAACAGAAAGGAAGTAGAACAGACCTCACACCTGATTTCTTCACCAGTACTATTAAGGTGTTTGAAGCATTTCGGACAATAATCGGGTCGATATTTTATTGACGTGAAGTTCTCACCGCACTCAGCACATTTGTATTCTTTCAACTGGGCTTTGTAACAAACCTTGCATAATCTCGAGATCCTTGCCGCCCTACCTTCATAACCCTGAGTTCCGGGAATCCCGACATAGCGAGAAAACGACACCCCGCACTTCTGGCAGACATAGTTAAGGGATAGTCGCTTGAAGCAATTGAAACAAACTTCCTGTTGTGACGATGAAGCATTATCCGTAATAACTTCAAATGTCACTCCACAAGCTGGACAGACTTTTGACGTTGTCATATCTTTTATTGTTATCATGTTACAAGATACCGCTCAATTTGCCAACCCGAAATTCAACCGCGCAACTCTTCGGGGTTTAATGCTTGCCAATTTGGCTCATCTCCGTTCAAATCAATCTCGGCAAGGATCAGCCGATCCCAAGGTTCGACACCAAATGTCCTTTGAACCTTAAATACATCTTTCAAATATGGGCATAAAATCAGCATCTTGGAATCGTTTTCAGTGAACGCATATACATACTCTGCATCTGCATTCTCTTCTGTAAATTCATCAGGTGGGCACCCCTGTTCGCCATGACACCGACATTGTGGTCTCATACAACGTGGGTTTCCTTGCCCAGGGAAATCATCCTTGTAGTAACAACCTGGCTTCAAATTCCAATCCACTCCGTTAATATTTTCCCAGCCCGCCGGGTGGTCATCGATCAAAACCTTTAGCATGTCCTTGGTACTTCCTCCAAACCTGGTTCTTCGCAGGTCAAAAAGAGTTTTTCCAAGACCCGATGGATAACTGTCCCAATGATGGAACACACCCTTAAACTGCCCCCGTTCTCGATCTATAAGCCTAGCTATGCAACCTCGTGTAGACATACATTACCTCCATGATATTAATATGATTGATATTTAAGTTTCATATATATTTGTTCTGACCCTACAAAGTTCCTTCTATTGTTGCCGAACCTGCCGGCTGGTCCTGTGGAATCCAATCTGTTCTTGTGTAAATGTGCTGTTTCTCGGCAACCACTTCATACCGGACCGCCAAATCCTCAATGGCTTCTGTTATCAGTGATCTCAAAGACCGCCTGGTTTTCTTCTTTAAGATCTTTAAGACTTGGCGATGCGTTGTATTTAAATCAAGAAACGTGGGTGTTGTTGCTGATTTTATTCTCATGACTGACCTCCTATTATTTTTATATATGTTCTTTCGTTTCGATTTGTGGTGCTGGAAGTTTTGTAAAATCACCATCAGCAATATACCGGCCCGATCCTGTTCGAATGCCGTAGCCAATGTTTTCTTTTGTTCAGAAAAAATGTGTCGAATCACCCTCTTTTTTGGAATGGGTAACTTTCCAGGGAACGACAAAACGAAAAGATTCAACAGAATCCACATGGAGGATGCAGAAAAGAATATTACCAGGGTTATATGGGTCACATTGGAAGCATTAACGATTCCCCTGTAGAAACGATACTGGCAGAAATCTACTGCTCGAATTGATGGAACCTGGGCTTGAAGGTTTTAACTGGGACATATTCAAGGAGATCAAATTCAATCCGATTCCGCCAATATCCAATTCTATCAAAAAGAAATTCGCGTTCCAGGAAACAGGAACCTTAATGTTATTTTCCATGAGCAGTGATCTTTTCGAACTAATCAAAAAGATTTGACCCATCCATGCCTTGATGCGAAACGTTTGAGATCATGAGAATCCAGTATTGCCGGTACGTTTCATCGGACTAGAAAAGAACTCTGAAGCTATTGACGCTAGCGTGATGCTCACCGGGGTGATTGAATTACTCTGGTTCTTATTGAGAAACAACTAGATCATTACTGCTCTATCTTGACACTTAAATTCCAACGTGCTGGGCCTTTATTGATGGTACTTAGTATTGGTCAAGAGACCTTCTTTCCTGATTGAATAACTGGCGAATCCAGTGCCCTATTGAATGTTCCCGGATACATTCTGATAGTCAGTTACATCTGACAGGAAACTGAAAGATATCTTTCTTCTCATTGATATTACCCTTCGGGTCAGGAGTCTTCCGGATAATTGAATTTCTTGGATTCCAGATATTTGAATTTATCTTTTTAGTGATCTTCATTTATTAAATGCAGCACGTAAGTCCAGAAAAGAAAAGTTGATAGGAGCACGAGGAGTGAAAACGGATCGGGATTCCTATCTTACTTTATGAGGTCACTTACCTTCGGAGTGACTCATATATTATATAAGGGGCACCTGACTAGGAAACGGAACCTTCTTTACCGCTCAATAAAATGAATTTACCCCTCTATTCAAAACAATTCAGTCCAATCTAACCACCCCTACTTAAACGGCACCTGACTAGGAAAATCACCAGTGAAAATCAAAGAAAAATCAGACATCTTGTACCTGACTAGGAACGACCACCAACTTCTCGGCTCGTCAATGATTACAAAACCTTCCTCTCAGTTGGAGCACGACCATTTAACTTGACCTGACCATCCCGCACCTGACTAGGAACGAGCACCAACATTGCGGCACGTTAAAGAATAAATATCCTTCTTTTCAGAAGGCGCAGGACCATCTAACTTGACCTGACCATCCCAGCCTTGACTAGGCTTGCATCCGATTCATCCATTTATAGATTTTCAGTACCGCCATTGGATTACATATCCACTCTTCCCTCCCATTCATGATAACAATCATCCGTTGCCAGCACTGGGCATCAACATTCTTGTGAAGAGGAAATTCAAAGGCATCCCTCATCTCATTCAACGCCTTGATAACAGCATCTTTGTCCGCCTTAATACTCGACCGAAGCTTTTCAATAGCTACGATATTACAATCTACACGTAGCCGAAACTCTATCCATTGTGCATTACCCTGCTCCAGCGCAGTCTTGTCCAGTGCCCACAATCGAAACTGAACAGAATTATCTTCAATGGCACTATCATGTTGACTCCAGAAATCTGATTTCAGGACACAATGCAATCGCTCGTTGGCAGAAACTGTCAAGCTGTTCGTCAATCCTACTCTTTCGAATTGTTCAATGAGAGTATAGAAAGCATCGTATACCCGCCGCCTTTCTTCAAGCAATCTGGTGAAATCTCCGCCCAAACTGTAAAGTCCCTCCATCCATGTACATGTCATACCAGAATTGTTTCCTGACATTTTCAAATCGGTGGCTACTGGTTCAGCCAATGACCGTTCGGTATTTTGCCTGATATTATTCAATCTTGCTCGTGTACCTCCGATCCTTCTACCAAGCTGTTTCCTTTCTTCGGGCAATGTGGCAGCGACATAATCTTTCTTCAATTGGTCTAGATTCCTCTCAAGACTGACACAAGAGCATTCATCGTAACGACCTGACTTCAGATTTACTCGCCGCTCATGCCCACAAATCAAACAGTATCTTTGAAGCTCGGAGACATCATAACCTTTCAGCTCCCAATAAGTGCGGAGGTACTGGTGCCTGTCAACTTCTGGATGTTTCTTATCCAAATGACATTCAAGAAGGTTCAGGCGCCTAAACCTATCTCGACATATTGCACACTCCCATTTCCATGTTCGCCGTGATTCCCTGCTACATTCATCAGAGCAATACTGGCGGATTCGTCCTTGCCTGGCATCATAGGGATAAAACCTCTTCCGGCAATTGCCACAGAAAAACTGCCGTGATTTGACAAACTCAAGCTCCCCAGCACTCAGACCTGACAGCTTCAACTTACCAGCCTTCATAGCAGTTTTAAGTTCCTTGCACCTGGTTCTGTCTATCCATTCTGGGTTAGTATCCATATTTGACTTTCAAGTTCCCCGCAGCGTAATAATCTCATAGGGCGCGGGTTCCACATATTTTGGATAATTCCTTACTTGCATGACTCATACCCTCAAAGTTGAAAGCTATTCTTGTATCGCCGCTGGACTGACGCCGTTCGCAAGAAAATCAATTCTGTCTGATATGATTTCGAGCCGTTGGCCAAACATTATCAGACCCTCTAATGATGCCTGCTTAACCGAGAATCCGGTACGCAATTGAATAGCAGCAAGCAGTTCTTCGTGTTTACTATCGAGCTCAACATACAGTGTCTTCATTGTCATCTCCTGGTTTAATTTTTATTTTGTTCTGGAAATAAAACAGGACGTTCATTGGAAGTTGTAATCCAAGTAAACGTGTTACCCCGTACCTGAAAAGGAAACCGGGTGACAATTGAATCAGTCGGGGGTAATACTCAATTCCTGCGCCATCCCATCATCAAACCACGGTTTGATTGTCTGACGGCAACGCCTGCCCTATTATGCTCAGAATCCCAACCGACAGTTGGCATTCGGTTTTCAGCGACGATGAACAGAAATGAAATCCTAACAACTGAACATATTTAGAGGAAGAATCTGACTCATTCCCCCCTCAACAGCCCCATCTCCTTCGAGCCTGGCAACTCTTGGAGATGGGGCTTTCTCAAGTGTATTTCGCCCTTGGTCCTGCTCTTAATTAGGTTAACCAGTCTCACCAGAATAATACATCAAACCTGGCTTACTAAGTCATTATCACCCAATGAATGAGGCTCGTCATTGCTGACTCCTGACATCAGCCGCGCTCCTTCACGAATGCCAAACTTCGCCTTAGTCCACGAACCCCATTTACCATGATCACCTTGGGAAATCAGGAAATCAACTTCACGAGGGGACAATCCTGGTATCAAGATTGTCCCGTCATCGAGAGCAGTGATTTTCCGCTCTTTACTATAAATGATTTCTATCCCGCCATGAATCTGGTTAACAGTATTCACCTCATCTCCCCAGCTCTTATACTTTTGGATAACCTGACCGATGTGTTGGTTTCGTCGCCAATAGTTGTGGACACTCACCTTCTCAGCCTCAACAAAGAGCGTCACATTGCAATCTTTCCCGAATAGTTTTTGCAAGAAGACTAAGACGGCTTTTTTCGGATTGCCATTGCAAGCATTAATACCGATCACCGGTAATAATGGGCGTCCATTTACATACTCGTACATGGCTATATCCGTTAACGCAGAGCCAAGCATAAGCCAGTGATTATTTCCATGCACTGCATATTTCATGTAGCGAGCCAAATGTCCATTCGCCACAAGAATACCGGCCTTCGCCCATCCTATCAGTTCATGTCTCACATGCGATGTGATTGGGTCCAATGGAGTTTTTCTATACACTTCAAGAATTACGCTCGGGCAGATACGCCGAGACAAGGAGTCTTGCCTATCTATGGTAACTGCTTCACCCTGCAGAGGACCTAACTTCAAATCGAGATCGGCCATAGCTTCACGGAGCACGTCTGCAGATGTCTTTCTTGTACGATTTTTCAGCCGACACAACAATGCGTACTCGTCGAT
>MHBM01000151.1:0-1750 GCA_001804885.1 Lentisphaerae bacterium RIFOXYA12_FULL_48_11 | reverse complement strand
ATTGTGAAGAACGATCCCAAATCCCAACGCAGCCACCCGGCAAGACCTCATCAGCAAGCTTCTCTTCTAGCTCCAACTTTGAGATTTGGATCTCCTGGAAACCGATTGTTCCATTTGAATACCAGTTCAGAAATGCCCCATCCTCTGTTTTAAACCGCACGCAATCAGGTCTTTCATGAATCTCACCAAGTATGTCATGGTTCCGCAGAATGTCCTTCAACTCCGCCAATGTCCCATTAAACTTTAGTTCCTGACTTTTCATTTCTAGTTTCTCACTTTCAGTCTTCGTGTTGTCTTAAATAGCGGGCAGTCGGATTGGACGACTCTTACCAGGAATTACCTGATAACTTTCACCCGCGTTCTTTGCTTCTAATTTCGGTCTAGCGTTCCGAGGAATCTCACGACAATTTTCCTCCAAACATTTTAGAAAAAGCCTTTACGTAATCTGGCTTTCCAGTCGGAGGCATCGAGTTCTGGCCTTCAACCAATTCCGCCGTCATTTCCTCAAGATTCTTATTCTCAGTGCCAGAGGGAGGCCAAAGTACAACCAAACCTTTTTGTGGTTTGTGAATTATTATGAATGAGTCTCCGAGGCCAATTTTACCGTCAATATCCCATTCTATGATGTTGTACATCGTGAATGCATAACCATCTCTTAACTGAACGTTAATGGTGAGCATGTCACGATAAACAGCATCTTCGTAATTCAGAACCTTGATCTCTCCAGGTTTAGCACGTTTCTCACCACTGGCAGGCGGAATAGGCACGTGATAATGACCATGGGCAGTCATCAATACTGCACAGGTGCTACCTGATACATGCTTGTTTACCAGCTTCGTCATTTCAAAGGCATCAACCTCTTTATCTGATTGTATGCAGAACGCATCGCCGTTATTCTTATCGACGAGAATTCCCATTGGAAAATGTTTCCCGTATTCCAAAAACGACTGCCGAACTATTGCGTTATAAAATACGGTCATTTCCATCATTGATTGTTGTAGATTCTTGAGATCCCAGCCGTTGTTTGATGCGTTAGCCCTGCCATCGAACACTCCTTCCAGCTTTTCCTCCAATTCCAACCTTGGAAGTTGAGGTCCCTGGAAATTTATTGTTCCATTGGGATACCAATGCAGATAGGCACCGTTCTCGGTTTTAAACCGGCAGAATTCAGGCCTCTCTTGCATTTCTCCACGTATGTCATGTTCCCGAAGGATTTCTTTCAACTCTGCCAACGTACCTTTGAATTTCAATTTCTGTTTTTTCATAGTTAATCTCTCTTTCGTTCCTAAAAAGCGGGTGGTCGGACTGGGCGACCATTATCAGGGATAACCCGACAACTTTTAACCCGCGCTGTTTCACATCCTGGCGTGACTCAGGTATTTCAAACCACAGTTTGAATCCTCCAATCATCACAGTTCACGCCCTTTCATTAGTCGCCGATCTCCAGGTCAGCGACATCATTGTTTGGATACCATTCGTCCGTCAGATATGCCTTCATCCGACATATTGCATCGAGGCCCACGATCCACTTCTTCACCACATCCTGTAGTAAATCCAGAGGTGTAAACCCGAATGTTGATTTAATGAAATCCTTGTGTTCCGCCAGGAATTCCTGGGGATCAAGGATATTGATTGATTCCAACTCATGCCGGTGTTCATTCCAATACAGCATGCCGCCGAACTTGGCCGTTATTGCGTATTGCGCAGTATCTACCGACTCCGGTAAATACCGCCGAATCACCTCGTTACG
>MHBM01000150.1 GCA_001804885.1 Lentisphaerae bacterium RIFOXYA12_FULL_48_11 | reverse complement strand
CTTTGTGTCCTTTGTAAGACCACAGAGGATAGCGATTCCTGGCATGGAACGCTTCCGCGTATTCATGCGGCATTTTAACTTACACTTCTCAGTTTTAAGAAATACGCCATAGCTGATAGACCTGATTTGTCCGGGGCTTTGTTCTTCATTGTTGCTGTGAATTATTGTTTGTATTTCCATCCCATCCATAATATTAGTAATTTCCCCGTAGGGAATCTTGTCGGCGGAAAATTGACTGGGCAGTGTATCTGGTGCAAAAGGGAAATAATTATGTTTTCTTTTAACATTAAAAAAGTGATTTCTTGTAACCTGGCTCTATTGCTTGTAGTGGCGGTATACTTGCCGCAATGGGCGCATGGGCAGATAGCGAAGGATGCAGACGCAAAGATAATCCAGGCCGACATAGTCATCTATGGTGGTACCTGTGCAGGGGTGACGGCGGCTGTTCAGGCGAAGAAGATGGGCCGATCAGTGGTGATCGTATCGCCTGATACACATCTGGGAGGGCTTTCCAGTGGTGGACTTGGGGCGACCGACACTGGGAATAAACGGGTTATCGGCGGCTTGGCTCGCGAGTTCTATCATCGCATCTGGAAACATTATCAGAAACCGGAAGCCTGGCTATGGCAGAAGCCGGATGAGTATCCGGGCCGGAAGGGTTTTTCTGAAAAGCCGGATAAATCTGTTGATGGTGAATACCGGACAATGTGGACTTTTGAACCACACGTCGCGGAGGAGATTTTTGATGGCTGGGTGCAAAATACGAAGACACCCGTTTATCGGGACCACTGGCTCGATCGGGAAAAAGGGACCAGGGTGGTTGACGGTCAGATTCAATCGATTACGACGCTCTGCGGTAAAAAATTTGTCGGAAAAATTTTTATCGATGCGACATACGAAGGCGACTTGATGGCGGCGGCGGGCGTATCTTATCATGTTGGTCGTGAGAGTAATGCGGTCTACGGCGAGAAAAGCAACGGTGTGCAGAAGAACAATCCGACCCGGCACCATCGCTTCCACGGCTGCAAGTGTTGCGGTGGTAATTCAAAAATCAGTCCGTACCGGGTGCCGGACGATCCAAAAAGCGGACTGCTTCCTCTAATCAGTTCCGATCCGCCGGGTGAAGAGGGGGCAGGCGATCGTCGAATTCAGGCCTATTGTTTCCGCGTCTGTATGTCGAATCATCCTGAAAATCGAAACCCCTTCCCGAAGCCCAAAGGTTATGACGCTGATCAGTACGAGCTTTTATTGCGTACATTGCTTGCGGGTAATCGGGCGCTTGGTATTTTCTCCGGCATGCCGAACCGCAAGACCGATACGAACAACAGGGGGCCTTTTTCGTCGGACCATATCGGATGGAACTACGACTACCCAAATGCAAGCTATGAGCAACGTCGCGAGATTATCGAGAAACATAAACAATACCAGCAGGGGCTTTACTATTTTCTCGGCAATGATCTGCGTGTGCCGGAGGACGTGCGAAAGACGTTTACGTCATGGGGGCTTGCAGCGGATGAGTTTGTGGAGAGCGGTAACTGGCCGCATCAGCTCTACATCCGTGAAGCGAGGCGTATGATCGGATTGTTCGTCATGACGGAGAACGAGCTTCGATTTAAACGTCCGGTTCCTTGGTCGGTGGGAATGGGTTCCTATGGCATGGACTCGCACAATGTCCAGCGCTATATCACCTCGGAAGGTTACGTCGAAAACGAAGGGGATGTCGAGACTGGCATACCAGCCTACCGGATCGCATACGGTTCTATCGTTCCCAAGACAGGTGAGTGTAAAAACCTGCTGGTGCCTGTTTGCGTGTCAAGTTCCCATATTGCATATGGCTCGATTCGGATGGAACCGGTTTTCATGATCCTTGGCCAATCGGCGTCTACTGCCGCAGTCTTGGCGCTCGAACAGGCCGAAAAGGCTGCAATACCTGTTTCCGTTCAATCTATCGACTATAATAAACTGCGGGAACGACTTCTTGCCGACGGACAAGTTTTGGAGATTTGAAGTAACTTGCCGTCAAAAATAAGAAAGTTATGAAATTGGTCGGGCAGTAAATTTCTATTTACAGGTCACAAAATGTTCTCTAATTGCTTAAATGTTAAGAAAGCGATTGCTTATAACCCTAAGATCACCGGTCCGTGGATGTGTATTCTGCTCGCGGAGTTTTTCACGGTGTTTTGTTCGGCTGCACAGCCCCTCGCTTACTGGCCGCTGACCAACAGTTCCGGCCAGACGGTATGTGACCTTTCCTCTAATGCTTTACATGGCATCTGTTCCGGAACGGAATGGACGGGTGGAGGCGCGGCCCTGGAATTCCTGCCACCCGAAAGCTGTATACATGTACGTACGAAGACGGCTGTGCCGCTTGATTGTCCGCAATCCTTCACGTTCACTGCATGGATCCGTCCAGCCTCGCTTTCCGGTTACCAGATGCTCATCTGCAACGGCAGACAGGATTCCGCTGCGTCAGGATATAACTTTTATCTAAACGGGCAGGCTCTCGGGTTGATCCTGTATACCGAGCGAAAGGACCGTTACAAGGCCGAGACGAAGGCACCTCTGGCTGTTGGCCGCTGGACACATGTGGCGGTTAGCTACGAAGCCGAAGGCAAAGCTGTGTTCTATGTAGATGGTCGGAAGATCGGAGAGGCACCAGCCGCGGGGCAGGTACGTTACCGTCCAAACCAAAGTCATCCTTCCGTACATTTCACCCTGGGGTGCGTAGCCGCCTATTCGGATTGGTTCTACGAGGGACTAATGCGGGAGGTGAAAGTTTTCGGCTGTGCCCTGGCCGCCGAAGAGGTGGCGGCTGAATATACCGCATCCATCGCAATTTCTTCGCTCAATCCCGAGACACAAGAACAACGCTTGGTCCGCATCCTGACTGCCGAGGCTCGGGGCCGGATACTTGACGAGACTGGTAAGCCTGTCACAGCACGTGTTACACTTTCTGATGCTGTTGGGAAAAAGTACGGACCAGCCCGGCTTTTCTATTCTTGTGGTATGTTTTTTGTCACGCAGGGCGTTTACTCGGTCAGGGTTCCGGCGGGAAAACTGCACATTTCCGTTACGCATGGGCCGGAATACTTTCCATATGAAGGCGATCTTGAAGCGTACCCGGGGAAACCGGAGGAGACGGAGATTAGTCTTACCCGTTTCACTGATCTTCGTGCCCGCGGCTGGTATGCGGGGGAGCATCATTTTCATTATCGCACTCATGGCCAGCAGCGCACCAGCTCGCCGACCTGGGGTGAGGCCGTGGACGTTGCCCGTGCCGGCGATCTTTCATTTATGAGTTACAAAGAGACAATCAAGTATCCGGAGGTAATCGAACCCCGCTTTATCTGTCGCGAGGACATGTTCGAGGGACGCAGCCACCATAACATCGGCGGCCATGTCGAATGGGTTTACATCACGGAACAGCCGAACCCGGCTACCTTTTCCTATCTTGAGGCAAAGCGTCTTGGTGCGCTTGGGATACCGGATACGAGTGAACAGAAAACAGCCGCTGTACTGGACGATCCGTCGCAAACGCTCGTGCGCGACATGGTTGTGGGGGCGATACTGGGAGACACGCCAATATGGGATATTATCAAGGCATCCTCAACGGGAAAGGATCCAGACACCGTCTGGCTTATGGATGCCTGGTACCGTTTTTTGAACTGTGGTATCCGGCTCGCCGCTGGAGGTTTTACCGATAGTGACTTGAATCTCGCCTCATGTGCACAGGCGCCAGGTTTCGGGCGTACCTATGCCAAACTTAATAGCCTTACCTGGGAGGATGTGGTTGCTGCCTATCGTGCCGGACGAGTATTTGCCACCACTGGGCCACTGCTGCTGTTTACCGTGAATGGTCAGGACCCCGGCTCTCTCATCTCCCTTGCCGCGCCGGGGAACGTCTCTGTTGGAATTGAAGCTCTTTCGCAGCAAGGTCTCGAGAAGATCGAGATCATCCGCAACGGTTGTATCATCGAGACTGTCGCTGGCGAAGGTACCGTTCTGAAGAAGACCATTGCGATTTCCATAGAGGATACCTCGTGGCTTGCCGCCCGGTGCTTTGCGAAAAACGGGAAGCACTTCGGCAGCTTTGCGCACGCCAGTCCTGTTTATATCGAAGTTGCCCAGCATCCCATGCGCCCGCGGGAAGAAGACATAAAATTCATGCTCGACTGGATTGCTGCTTACCGGAAGCTGCTTTCAAAACCTGAAAACCTCACCGCGTGGCACGGCTCACCGACCATGTTTCCGGAGATACTGGCGCATCTTGACAAAGCCGAGGCCGCGTACCTGGCTTTGCGCGAGAACCCCAGGCACTTCGCAACTGTTAAATAAAAAAACGCATTGTTTCCGGGAGGGCGAATGATTGACAGAATTGTTCCCGACCTGTTACAAAGACAACGGTTTATGGTCTGGTGTTGTTAAACCTGTCTGCAAAGGAGTCAACCTATGAATAGCAGTAATGTCCGATCAAAACAATTGTATCCACTGGCTGTAATACTGGCCTCGGGTCTTCTCGCAGGAAACGTTTTAGCGGCGCAGGAAAGTCTTTCTTCTTCGCCTCTTGCAAGCGAGAGGGCTAGGGCAACTGATGTCGGAGAGAAGGACCAGTTACGGATCATTTGTTTTGGAGCGCATCCGGATGATGCTGAAATCAGGGCTGGTGGTGTTGCGGCCATGTGGGCAGCCAAGGGGCACAAGGTGAAGTTTGTTTCGACAACAAACGGTGATATTGGTCACTGGAAGATGGCGGGTGGCCCGCTTGCCCAGAGACGTCTGGCGGAAGTTCAGCAGGCAGCAAAGATCCTGGGTGTTGAGACTCAGGTGCTCGATATCCATGATGGGGAACTAATGCCCACACTTGAAAACAGAAGGACGATTACAAGGCTGATCAGGGAATGGCAGTCGGATATTGTTATAGTTCATCGCCCGAACGATTATCATCCAGATCATCGTTATACCAGTATTCTTGTTCAGGATGCAGCTTTCATGGTCACGTGTCCGTTCTTCTGTCCTGATGTTCCTCATCTGAAAACCAATCCGATCTTCCTTTATTCTTCCGATAATTTTAAGAAGCCAAATCTCTTCCAGCCTGAGATTGTCGTTCCGATTGACAGCGTCATGGAAAAAAAACTGGATGCGTTGCTGGCTCTTGAGTCGCAATTTATTGAAGGTTGTGTTTCCGGGCATGAGGGTCTGATTCCGAAGAACGAACAGGAGAGGGTTGTTCGTGTCGGTGCAGTTCGCAAGGGTTTTCAGAATCGCTTTAAGGCAATTGCTGACAAGTATCGTGATGTTCTGATCGATTGCTGCGGGGAAGAGGTTGGCAGGAAAGCGCAATATGCAGAGGCTTTTGAACTTTGCGAGTATGGCCGTCAGCCGGCGATTCCTGAACTGAGAAAGATAATTGGACTTTTTACAGCTACATCCGGAAACTGAGATTATGATCTGATTTCAGGAGTTGCCCGTAAATATGACACAAAAGAATATAGTTTCGATAATAATGCTGGTGTTGCTGGTTGCAATGATGCCTGTACAGGCGAGCGAAAGCAGTGCCGGGGAAACGGTGTCTTCAGAGACCGTCGTCCGTGCAGTCACGCAGGCCCATAATGTCCTGTGGAATAAATTTATTGGCGAGGACGGTCTGATCCATGATTTTGTTGGAGAGATTCCGACTCCGGAAGATTGCAAACTGGGCAGACCTAATGCCATAGGGTGGTGGAGTCCTATTGAAAACGGGCCGATGTTCACTGGGACATATCTGGCTGCGATGTGCGAGAAGGCCCGGCGAAGCGGAAGCGCTGAAGACAAGACAAAAGCAAAAAAACTGGCCCGGGGACTTTTGAAAGCAGCTTCGGTTTCTGATGTGCCTGGATTTGTGGCGCGCGGGTTTGCGACGGATGGCAAAAGCCATTATCCTCTTGGCTCACAGGATCAGACCCACCCATGGTTCTATGGCCTTTACGCGTATGTAAAGAGTGGCATTCCAGATGAGAAAGAACGCGCTGAGGCTGTCGGCAAGATGGTGGAAGTTGCCAATGCACTGGAGAAGAATGACTGGAAATGCTCTTGTGATGGAACTTTCAAGGGGGAAAACCGGGGTGATTTCAAGTCGTTCCGCAATCATGGCGTCGTGATGTATCTCTTCAATCTCATGGCCATGTATGATGTAACTCGTGAGAATGTCTGGCTGGAACGTTATCGCAAGGCGCTTGCCGAGAAATCTCCGGCAGATGGGAAGACGCGTCTTGAAATATGTGCAGAAGGCTATCTTTACGATGAGCGTACAAAACAGATCCCGAACGCTGGCAGTTCTCTGCTCTGGATTTATGTAAGTTCACAGGGTGGGTTTGCTTGGCTGGTTAAACTTGAGAAAGATGAGAATATCCGTGCCAGCTATATTGCCGGTTTGAAGGTAAATGCAGAAGGATCTCTTGCCCAGGTATCAAAGTTCAAGGGTTTCGATAATAATGATACGAAGATTTTTGGGAATGCCAACTGGCGTGACGGATATGGTCCCTGGTTTGAGCAGAAGACGCAGCAGGATGCGGAGAAAATGGCAGGGCGGGCTATCAAAGAAAAACTGGGCTGGAGAAAATCATACGAGGTGGCCCACATGAGGCATCCGCTTGCTTCTGCGGCCATGGTTGCGCTTGGCGGATGTGAGAAGGGGTATGACCTTGTCCGAAGTGCCATTTGTCATTACGACTATTCCAAGCTGAACATGGCTGAATTTTTCTTTGCTGAATGCGCCTTTTATGCAATGCCGGAATAAGGGAGCTATTCTACTGTCTTGAATGTCAGGCCGCCGAACTGGAATGGTGTTGCATCAAACCTGATGCGTAACACGTGCTGGCCTGCAGTGAGTTGAATAGTTCTGCCGGGAAGGGGTTTGTAGTTGTCCCACCAGTTCTTCCCGGTTGTGATGTCGGTTGCAAAGGTGAATTCCGTCAATGGTTTGCTGTCCAGCTCGAGAAATATCCTGTCCATTTTATCGGAAGGAAATCCCTGGCCGTCAACACGGGCCATGCTGGGAATAACTTCATAGCTTCCGGTTTTCTCAACATTTATGGTATATTGAACCCACATACCCCGTTGTGACGCACTGATGCCTTTTTCGTTCGGTGAATTTATGCCTTCATCTGTGCGGAACTTGAGGTTCCATGGTTCTTTCCCGAATGTATTATGCTTTAGGAAAGTAAAATAAGCTACTCTCTGGCCGCCTTCATCGTAATGACCGGGAATAAGTTTTCCAGGAATATTCTGCGCCTTGCCCTGGTATGGTGTGCTTTTGCCTGCATCCGGCCAGCTTACCTCAAGGGTTAGAGGAGTTGATATGCTTGTAAGCCCGTTTTTGTCGCGTGCCATAGCAATTAGAATGTTTTCGCCCAGATGAAGTTTGCTTGCTGGAAGCACAAATGTTGCCGATGCCGAATCCTTTTCAGCGCGTATTCGTCCGTTGGTGAACAGGCAGATGTTTGTCACCGAATGGTCTGCTTTTGCGTTGAATGTTATTTCGTCAGTTTGACTCACGATGTTTTTTGGATTGTCCATCTGAAGTGTTATCTGCGGGACGGTCCTGCCGGCGGGGTCTTCCTCGTAGACGCGTACATAATCCACCGTCAGCGTATCCGGCCATTTACCTTCAGCGTAGTCACCCTGCCAGCCTTTCGCGCGGTTTGGATCGCGGAAACAGCCAGAGATCAGAAGGTGCATGGGCTGTGTGGTTACCGGCACTTCTCGATAGTTGAGTCGGAATGTCTCTTTGCCATTACAGTAGAAAATATATTCCAAGGGTGTCCATTCCACGCTGACTACATTATATGCATTCCAATCTTCCACTGCTACGTCGTGCTTGCCGCGCGACACGCGGTAAAGCATGTTACCATCGAGTTTGCCAACATGCTTATTGTCCTCGGATGCATAGTCAAGTTGTGCATCAAAATGTACGTTATGTGCGAATTCCGGTTTCTTTTTGGGTTTCATGAAGTCTTCGAATATATCGATTTCCTGACCCATCTTGAATGGATTAGGACCGACTTCGACACCGTACAGCCAGACAGCTCCCCACCAGCCTGGCTCACGTGAAAATTTTACACGTGTTTCAAAAAAACCGTAAGTGCGTTGAAAATGGCCCTTTGTCTGGATGCCATGATTGAAGCGATAGGTGCCATTTTCATCGCGGGTTACCTTGATGACAAAGTTGCCCCTGCCGTCTACATCTGCATGATCTTCGCAGTATATGCCTTTTGCTCCATTCCAGCAGAACGCTTCGCCGTGATTCCTGCTGCGTGTCCATTTCGATTCGTCCAGCTTGCTGCCGTTGAATTCGTCGCTGAACAGCAGCTTCCATTTTTTATTCGGCGGCAACAGTGATTCGGCTTCTGCAGCCTGAAGAATAGATGTCAGGACAAAGCACATTACGTACAGTGTGATTTTTGCGAGACTTGTTTTGTATTTCATGGTTTATACTGCAAGCCATCTATGGCAGGCATTGAAGAATCATCGCTATTACGCCGGTTTTATTTAAGACGGGTGGCCAGTTGATTGAGTTCGTCCATTTCCAGTGATT
The DNA here is from genome assembly GCA_001804885.1 of Lentisphaerae bacterium RIFOXYA12_FULL_48_11. Classification (GTDB taxonomy): domain Bacteria; phylum Verrucomicrobiota; class Kiritimatiellia; order UBA8416; family YA12-FULL-48-11; genus YA12-FULL-48-11. The sequence continues at coordinate 2,293 of MHBM01000150.1, read as the reverse complement.
CCGCAAAGCCGACATCAGTTTCCGCAAGAACTTTTCTGGTTGCATCAGGATTACCCAAAGCAGATTTTAGACTTTTCACCTCTTCTGGCATCAGGTCAACTTTTGCTCCATTTTCCTTAATGATGGAGCATATACCCGTTTCCGGACACAATTGTATGTTTAGCTTATCCATAATGTCCTTTCGTTTTTCTGGAACCAACCTCCAGGAAGATACAAAGATCTACTTCACCAGTAAAGCGTCGCCTGGTTTGAGTTCCAGTTTTGTTTCCTCGTTCTTCCAGAAAAACGTTACCTGTTGAATTTCCCGGGTAGCGTTTGCAAGAATGACCGCGTTCTCACCGGTTGGAGAACGAAATGCGTTGTGGAATACAGCAGGCAGCTTGATGTCGGCATGTGTTATTGTGGCGCACGTAAGTTTTGGAGGATGCAGCATCTGGCCGTATTGAAGCCATGGGCGACCTTCCCCGTGATAGAGTTCGACCCATCGTTTCATCAAATCATGGTCCGGCGGGAAGGGAGATAGCATTACAGGGATGAAAGATCCGTCAGGGTTAATCTCTTCCAGTGAGAGGTCATCCACCCAGACTGTTGCTTTACCGGCGATGTGGATCATGATTCGAAGGAGTGCAGCACCGGTGGGTACGGTGAATTCTCCCGTGCCGCGTGTCCATTCAGTTCCTGCGGCCGGTATCTGTATTCTGCCGCCAACACCCATTGATTTGATTCCAGGTGCAAAAACGGCAAAGTTGATTGCGTTTGGTTTTGCAAGCAGAGATGTTTTAATCCACGCACTGAGCCGATATTTTTTCCCGGCAGTGAAACCTTTGTCGGCAACCGTTACATTTTGAGATACCTGGACGACGTCGCCGTCCAGAATGTTGTCGAGGCGCAGGCTGGCATTACCCGAGTGTTTCTCAGTTTCGTCCCGTGAGGCTTTTCCATTCCATATTTCCTTTTGGTACCCTTTCAGGTGTTCCCAGCTGGCAGGGAAGTTCTGGTTCCGTGTCGTTTCCTCGAAACCGCCGTTACCCAGTGACGGGCCGCCGGCGCGCATTGAAGGGACCATGTGCGGGATCTGTCCATTGGCAAGGCAGTAAGCCATCATCATTGTATCGCCAGCATGCGGGTTACTCTGGAAGGTCGGCAGGTATTCATGGTACAGGTAATTGAACACCGATGCCCATTCACGTTTAGACTCACAATCGCGGTAATCCTGTATGCCGACAAGGTGATTGAAAAGTTCGTTTGGCTCCTCGATGCAGACAACTGCATTTTTCTGGATCCTGCGGCATTCTGTGTACATTGTCTGCAGCTGTTTTGTGAAGACCTCCGTGACCCACAGGCCCGGCCCTGGTGCGTGGCCGTGGTCGGTCTTGTAGCAGTACGGGAACGCTCCGCCGACGACCTGATCGATCTGTATCATTTCGCAGCCGCGTTTTGCCAGAGGCACACAGATGTCGTTGTTCCACCATTTGATTGTCCATGGATCACCGGGGCACATACATGCCGTGTCGCCTCCGCTCAGCCAGCTTGGTGTTCGCACGTAAAGTTTGCCGTCGCGTGTGTGTACGGCATGGGGGCGTGCTATTTCGTCGAAGCGCTTGCGATCATCCCAGAAGAATCTGCCGTCAGATTCCTTTCTATACATCAGTGTCCAGTGATAACCTGACGGCCACGGGAAGGCGTGTGACCCGACGGGACGCATGCGTGCCACGAGATTAGTGAACTGTTCGTCGGATGGGAATAATGGAAAATAATCTGGAGTGACCCAGCTGGAGATTTTTTCCCAACCCCAGTATGCTGTGACCAACTGGACATTCTCGGAGAAGTTCTTTGTCCAGTATTCAGCAAACCATTTGTCGATGCGGGCCGGATCGGCTAGCCATTCACGGCCAAACCTGACCATTGCCGGTCCATTCTTCATCCATCTGGGGATGTCCTTGCGATCGGCATAGAGAGTTGCGCACCAGTGTTGTTTCAAGACCCACTCCTTGTAGATGTCGGCAGCGTCGCGCCAGTCTGCAGGAATGTTTTTGTCGGTGCCTGTGAATGTTGTCATCACCACATCGAAATCCATTTCATAGGATCCGGTTGTGAAGCAATGCGGGTTCCAGTTCATTTCCACACCTTCGGCGGTTCGCCGCATTTCAAAGTCTTTCGGATAACCCTTGTTGTCATATGATGCCGTGTAGAATCCGCTGAGATCATCGTAGTAGCAGGCGAACTGAGCAGCGAGACTGCCTGGCTGGCGGCCTGAGATGCGTGAGCCAGGTTTCATCGCTGCGGGTTTTCT
>MHBM01000149.1 GCA_001804885.1 Lentisphaerae bacterium RIFOXYA12_FULL_48_11 | reverse complement strand
TATGCTATTGCGCTTGGATGGCCGAAAGATGGCAGGCTTGTCGTCCGCTCGCTTGCTTCCGCCGCCGGGAAAGTTGCGGTTGTTACGCTGCTTGGCCACTCCGGCAAACTTGACTGGCAGCAGACAAGTGATGGCCTCGTGGTGAATCTACCCGCGCAGAAACCATGCGACCTAGCCTACGCCTTGAAAATTATCGCAGATGACCTGAATCCCGTGCCGGTGATTTATGACGGAAGCGTTATGCCTGGTGCCGACGGCCGGATCGTGCTGTCTGCGTCTGAGGCTGCGATACACGGTGAAACTCCTAAATATGAGCACGTTGGAAGCAAGGACCACATTGGCTGTTGGGCTGATTCAAAGGATTTTGTTTCCTGGAACGTGAACGTGACGAAGCCTGGTAAGTTCAAGGTGGTGGTTGCATATTCCTGTGCTGAGGGCGCGCAAGGGAGTGTTTTCAGTGTGGAAACCGGCGATCAGAAACTGGAAGGCAAATCGCTAACCACCGGTTCCTGGGAAACATACAGGACCGATGATTTAGGTGTAATTGAACTGGCCAAGCCCGGTAAATTTACCATTTCCGTAAAGCCGAAGGCCGAACCGAAATGGAAAGTCATTGGGCTAAAGTCGGTGGCTTTAATGCCAGTCGAATAATGACGCAATGAAAAGGTCTGTCGTAATGTTAGGATCGTATATGTCAAAGGGAAGATCGTTCATAGACGGAAATCCACCCCTGGTAATATACTGCTGAAAATGAAATCAGGGTTCTTGCCTTAACAGGAGATTTTGCCATGTTACATGATCCAAGCCATAAAACACCACCACCTGTGGAAAAGCCGATAAAGCTCTCTGCACGGGAGAAGGATATTCTGCGCAAACTTATCACTGAGTATGCAGGTTGTGCAGCGTTGCCTGTTCACAGGGAAAAGGCAAAACTCTGGCAGAAGCTCAACGATCTTGAGTCAGAACGGCCTATGGTCTGGATCAACGAAATCCCCTGGCACGAAATGAATTTCAATGATGAGTTGACGGTTCAATGTGAAGATCCGTGGGCGCGCGATTTTGAACTCAACCTGCGGCAGACGCTTTATCAGTGGAAGCATATGCCTGGCGACATGATCCTTGATGATTACATCGAATGTCCACTTGCCCAGCACAGTACGGATTTTGGAATAATCGAGGAAGTTGATGTCGTGAAGACCGACGATACGAACAACATAGTGTCACGGCATTTCCACAAGCAGATCCATGACGAAAAAGATCTCGATAAAATAAAGATGCCGGTGATTACCCATAATGAGAAGGTTACAAACATCTGGTTTGAAGCTATTTCTTCTGTTGCTGATGGGATACTTCCGGTTAAGAAGATCGGCCAGACTCATATATGGTTCACGCCATGGGATTTTCTTATAAGGTGGTGGGGGATCGAAGACGCGATGATCGACATGTATGAACGGCCGGAGCTGGTTCACGCGGCTGTTGAGAAGATGGTGGATGCATGGATGATTGAGTTGGACCAGCTTGACACAAGGAATATGCTTTCGCTTGACTGCAGGAATGTCCGAATCGGTTCAGGGGGATATGGCTATACTAAGGAATTGCCAGGCATTAATTTCAACGCGCAGCATATAAAGCCGAAGAATATGTGGGGTTGTTCGAATGCGCAAATCTTTTCGGAGGTATCGCCGGACATGCACTGGGAGTTTGCCCTGAAACATGACATGCGATGGCTGGAGCGGTGGGGGTTGAACTACTATGGGTGCTGTGAGCCACTTGATGGTAAAATCGATCTCATGAAGAAGATTCCCAACCTGCGGAAGATATCCATAAGTCCATGGTGCAGGACGGAACGTGTCATTTCGGAGATCCGTGATAAATACGTGATCAGCAGGAAACCCAGTCCTGCAGTGTTTGCAATGGACGAGTGGAACCCTGTGCAGGCATGTGCAGATATCCGGGAGTTTCTTGAAGCCGCTGGCGGGAAGTGCCACATAGAGCTGATCATGAAGGACATTTCCACGGTCCGCTACAAGCCGCAACGCCTCTGGGAGTGGGAAAAGATTGCCAAGGAGGAAGTCGAGCGGGCAGTGAAGTAGGATAACCGCCTCGATTCTTCAACTGAGGACACGCCTGTCCAAAATAAAGTTTCTTGGACAGCATGTTGCATGAAGGTACTATTAATCTTCTCTCCAAAACACCTCCGAAACTCAGATTATTCGCAATTTTCGGGCATTTCCTATGTTATTGGACTCCTTCAATCGTTTTGGACAGCATCTGATGACCTCAATTCGACATACCCGTTCAAGATACGAATTTCCCAGGAAAAGCAACTGTTCAAAGGCTGACTTTCTGACGTCTTGGACAGGCGTGCTTCGGCGTTTACGGCTGAAGGTTCAAAAGGGACAGACGGCGCTAAGTTAAGCCTGAGGCGGTCGAGCCGCCTGCCCTCCAAATGCGAATATACAGGCGTTTTCCCTGGCGGGCGCATTTTCGATTTGGTGGAAGATTTTTCCATTTCCTGGGACTTAAGCATAAAGGACTGCGCGTAACAAAGGAAATTTGATGATACCTGCTAATGTTGACATAATGGATGCAAGGATTGAAAAAGATCAGGAATAGTGTATAACCGCTTACAGCGCGGGGAGTTTTATTGAGGTATGCAGTGTTGGGTTGGAGCGTGGGTGAGTTGTTTCGTAACAAACGAAAGGGAGCTGACATGCGAAAGAGTAAATGTAGTGGTGCGGGGGTGGTCGCTGGTGTTTGTATGCTGATGTGTCTTGCAGGGTGTGAGACCATTAATATGGATTCCATGAAATCCTCGATAGGGCTGGGTGCAACGCAACCTGTCGTATCATCGCTCACGCTGGGTGTGCGTCCCTTACAGCGTGCAGTGACCTCCAGTCCGCTGGTGCCGCCGGCGAATGTGACGCCTCCGGGAAATCCGGCAAAGGCAGTGCAAGCGGTGATCGCCTCCGGCCAGCTGGCCATGGAATATAATGGTGTGCTGGTTTCCTTTCTTGGCAATGAGGCCAAGCGATGGATGGGTGAGGTTGAACGGAAGGCAGCTCTTGACCAGGCGGTTTCGGCGTTAAAAGCGAAGATTGATATTTCGAAGGGAGAGCAGGTTGAGACCGGGCTGGGTACGGCAGTGGCGCTGGCGATGCAGCTGGCCGGTGGAGATGTAGTGGGTAAGGCCGGAGCTTCAGTTGCGGGCGACTATTACTCCGAGATGAGCGACTGGATCAACGCGGCCTATGATCTGGCTGCGCTGGGGTATAAAGAGGAGGCGGGTCGTTTCTTTGAGCATGGTATGAAGCATTTTCCCTATGAAGAGCATCGCGGGCGGTGTGTGGCCGGGTATGCGATGGCGCATGCTGACAAGGCGTTCGCGTTCCTGGTTTCAAAACTCAAGGGGCCGGCCCAGGCTGAGATTCAATCGGCAATTCGCATGCTGGGCCATCTGGCCTCTTCCAGCACGCTCGATGCCGATACGCGGACAAAGTGCATGGATATTATTTCGGGGTACGCGGTTGGTATGATGAACGCGGCTTATTACCTGGACGCAATATATGCGCTGGATGTGTCCAATGACCCGCGTGCGGTGCCGGTGCTCAAGAAGTTCATGAAGGGGATGATGGTTACGGATGAGCAGCAGCGGCCTGCGCTGACCAGCCTTGCTCTCCGTTACAAGGACGCCGAGTCTCTTGTGGTATTGAAGAGCATCATCAATACCGGCGTTATGGGGACGTATGACTGGCGCGACAAGCAGTTTGCGTATGAAGTTCTTGTGCGGGCGGGTGACGATGCCGGTTACGCCTATGCGCAGGCCAATCTCAGTCAGCGTGCGAAAGGGTTCATGGCCGCAACGGATCAGCCGGATCTCAAGCCGGCCATTATTGATGTTCTCGTGCGTTATGGCGATCAGCGCGGGGTGAAGGCCATTTTACCGTCTTATGATAAATACGGGGATGAGGAATGGATGAAGACGTGGAGTGCAACGGCGATGATGCTGCTGGGCGAAGGTTGTGCGAAGGGTCTGGCCGCGAGGAATATAAATACGCCGGGCTGGGAGTTTACTGCGGTAAGCATTGCGCAGGGCCTGGCGATGTATGGTGACTATTCCGGCTTCGATACGCTACAGCGTCTTGTATCGCTGCGCCAGGTTTCGGAAGGCGTGGGCTTCCAGATAGCAAGGGCATTGGCTGGCAGGCAGAGTGAGGTGAAAGCAGCCAGGGAGCGCCTGGTACGTCTCCGGATGAAGATTGCCGCCACGCTTGGACAGATGGATAACGCGCGTTCAGTGCCGCTGCTGGAAGTGCTGCTTGGGGACGAGTCGGATGAGGTTCGCCGGTCTGCTGCCATCGCACTTACCGAGCTTTCGGTTCCTGAGGCAATTCCGGCAATGGTTAAGGCTCTGGACATAAGTTACGGAATTATTCCCGGTCAGAGATTGGACACTACGCCGGTGGTTCATGCCCGCCTTGTTCGTGCGGCGGGTAACCGGTGGGGTAAGGATTTGAAGGTGGGACCGCTTCTGGACAAGGCGTTAACAAGCGGGGACATATCTGTCCAGATGCTGGGGGCTGCCATGAAGCAGTAATGGCATTGCGGCGTCCTCCTCTAATGGGTGACCCCCGGTGCCGTAGCTTTTTCTTTGCCAAGGAGGCCAAAATATTTAAAGAATTAATAACATTATGCAAAAGAAGAAAATAGCCACTGCATTAGCGCTGATCACGCTGGCATTACTGAATGCCAGTGCGACCTTCGCGGAAGAGACACTTCAGGAGGCAGCAATCGCCCACATCCCAATTCCTCTGGGGGTTAAAGGTAAACCGTTCCCGATTATGGCCGAAATTAAAGAAAACAAATCTAAAATCAAGTCCGTTAAAGTAATTGTTAAATCGTCAACAAATTTGAAAGAAGCCAGAATCAACATGGTCTCCATAGGGGCAGGCAGGTATCAGGCTGCTATTCCAGCGAAAAACACTACAGCGACGTCAGAACTGGTCTATCGCATCGAAGCAGAAACTGTCCTTGGCGTAAAGTCAAACACGCCATGGTATCCGGTCAAACTGGAAAGTGTTGAAGACAAAGTAAAGGATGTTTCAGATACGGCTGAGAAAAAAACTCCCGAGAAACTCGGAAAAATCAGAAAATTCATCAAACAACACCCGATCATCACCGGCGTGGGCTTAGCCGCAGCCATAGGAGGTGGCGTTGCCTTAGCGTCGGGCGGAGGAAGCTCAGGCTCCTCATCCACAGCATCCGGCGAAACCCTGACAGCGGACACAGGAACACCCGATATTAGCGGCACATGGCATTACACTAACATCATGCCCTCGGACACCATTTCAGGTTCAATGAACCTGACCCAAAGCGGAACCTCTGTGAGTGGTAATTTCTCGGAAGAGGGTGATAGCGGCAGCGTATCTGGATCAGTCAACGGCAGCTCCATCTCGCTGACCCTCAACTTCGGCGATGGCACCACCGACCAGCTCTCAGGATCCGTTAATGGAAATCAGATATCAGGATCCTGGCACGAAAGCGAGACCGGCGAGACTGGAACATTCACTGCAACCAGATAACCAACTTAAGGAACAGGGCTTGTTTCCCTATTTGATCCGGAACGCTCAGCTTTGCTTTAAAAAAAATAAATAACAGCTTGCTGTCTGGGGTAAGCGTGCTAACATTTCTCCTGTTGACTGCTGCAAATTAGCATAAGCCGGAATCATTAATAGTCCCCTTGGAGAATTGTAATCATGCATGCAATCCGGATCATTTTTCTATCACTGGCTGTTATCCTGTCAACGGTTGTAAAGTCTTCTGATGCTGCACCTGCGGTTCCTGCGGCTGCAAGTGCCAATTTCCCGGGGCCGATATTACAGCGATTCCTTGACGGGCCTATGCGTGAGGTCAAAGAGATAGTGTTTGCCGTACGTGTACCCGGTCGCGACCACTGGTATGTCACTTTCAGCAATTATTCGGATTTCTCCGATAGTCCGGCGCAGAAGCTTGGATTCAAGAATGAGGAGGGTGTCTACTGGGGCTACGGAGATGGCGGGCGGTTGTGTGCGATGGATTTGCGTTCCGGGAAAATCCGTGTGCTGCTTAACGATCCCAAGGGTGGGGTTCGTGATCCACAGCTTCATTACGATGGCACTAAGATTCTTTTCTCATACAGAAAAGGCGGCACGCATCCGTTTCATCTTTACGAAATCAATACCGATGGAAGCGGGCTGCGCCAGCTCACCGACGGGCCTGACGATGATATCGAGCCGACTTATTGTCCCGACGGAAGCATTGTTTTCGGTTCGTCCCGGTGCCGGCGTTTTGTGAATTGCTGGTACACGCGTGTTGCCACATTACACAGGTGTGATGGGGATGGAAAGAACGTCCGAATGCTGTCCTCGAATAATGATCATGACAATACACCCTGGATGCTGCATGACGGACGTATTTTGTATATGCGCTGGGAGTATGTGGACAGAAGCCAGGTGCATTTCCATCATTTATGGACAACATTTCCGGACGGCACGTCCCAGATGGTTTTCTATGGCAATCAGCATGGTGGTATTACGATGCTCGATGCAAAGTCGATCCCTGGATCAGAGAAGATTGTTTCTATTTTCTCGCCGGGTCATGGGCGGCCGGAACATCTGGGGCCTGTGACTATTGTTGACCCGCGGCTTGGCCCGGATGACCGTTCTGCTGCCAGGCAGGTGGGAAAGGTGACAGACTGGAAAGATCCCTATGCATTCAGTGAGAACTGTTTCCTTGTGGCCCATAAAAAGGGAATATTTGTAATGGACGGCAACGGGGATGCAGAGTTGATTTATCAGTTGCCTGCCGATGAAGGTGATTTCCAGTGCCATGAACCTCGCCCGATTATGCCGCGTCCCCGCGAGAAGATCGTGCCTGACCGGACAAATCTTGCCAAGTTGACGGGAGAACTGTTCCTTCAGGATATTTATCACGGTCGTAACATGGCCGGTGTCAAACGTGGTGAAATAAAGAAACTGCTTGTTCTTAAGCAGCTGCCAAAACCGATCAATTTCTCGGGAGGCATGGAACCGCTTACAATAGGGGGATCATTTACCCTTGCCGAGATTGTAGGGGAGGTGCCGGTGGAGCCTGATGGTACGGTCCTCATGGAAGTTCCTGCCATGCAGTCACTGTTCTTTGTTGCGCTCGACAAGAATGACATCGCAGTAAAGCGGATGCACAGTTTCGTTACCGTTCAGCCTGGTGAGGTCACCGGATGTGTGGGTTGCCACGAGCAGCGACAGACTACCCTGCCTGTGGGTTCCAAGCGTTCTGAAGCGATGCGACGTGGTTCGGTTCCGGTTATTCCAATAAAAGATGTTCCATGTGTTCTTGATTATCCCAGGGATGTTCAGCCGATTCTCAACAGGCACTGTGTTTCCTGCCATAACCCGGACAAACGGAGTGGTGGTGTCGACCTTTGTGGAGATAAAACTGCGATGTATACGGTCAGTTACTGGACAATGCGGACACGTGATCTTGTCAATGATGCGCGTAACGAGCCGCGTGGCAACCGGGACCCGTATACGTATGGTTCCGCCACCAGTCGGTTGATGAAAAAGATAGATGGAAGTCATAACAAGGTGTCTCTCACTGATCTCGAGCGCAAGACGGTCCGCCTCTGGATTGAAACCAGTGCCACGTATCCCGGAACATATTCCGCCCTGGGGTGTGGTTCATACTATGTCGGACTGCCTACCGGAGAGATGACGAAGCGATGCGGTTCCTGCCATACGGAGAAAGTCAAAGACAGGAAGGGTAAGGTTCAGCCGCGGCTTGTGTTTGGTGATGACTGGGGCTGGCGGACCGAACCGTTCTGTAATATTTCCAATCCTGAGAAGTCGTTAATGCTCAGGGCTCCGCTGGTAAAGGAAGCAGGCGGCTTTGCATTGTGCGAAGAAGTTGTTTTCAAGGATGCCAATGATCCTCTCTATAAGCATATTCTGGCTTCAATCCGGAATGCGCATGACAGGCTCATGGCGGGAAAGCGGTTTGATATGCCTGGCTTCCGTCCAAATGAGCATTATATACGTGAAATGCAAAGGTTTGGATTCCTGCCAAAAGACCTCTCGCCTGATGCCCTGGTAGATGTGTATGCAACAGACCGGGCATACTGGGATTCGTTTAACTATCGTCCTGCACAAGTCCAGCTGTCGTCCCGCTGATTTTCAGGTGCGGCTTTGTCTGGCCGTTTTTTGGGAGTAAATCATATTTGTGGGTAAGAAGAAGAGGCAGGTGGCATTTTGCGGATAAGCCGGCAAGCCTTCGTCAGGACATTTCGGCTGAGGACCCCGCCTTTGCTGAGAAGCTTCGGCGGGCAGGCAAACTCCACCTGTAGTGTGCGCTGTCCACAGCGCATCCTTCCACCTGCGATTTCCATTCCGCGTAGACGCGGAAAAATGTAGAATGACCCACATTTTTGAATTACATCCCCGTACCGATTTTATTGTATTATAAATTCGAATTGAAAGGTGATTTATGATGAAGAATGTATATATGCTCTTTGCAGAGATGGTTGTTTTTCTGCTGCCTGTTTTGTCAGGTGCTGTGACTCCTCTTGCTCAGGATTATGTCGTTGTTTATGAATCTCCAGACCCGCTTGGAATCTATTGTTATACGCCCGGCCTTGCCGTTCTTCCGGGCGGACGTCTGGTTGCTACGATAGACAGGGGCGGGCCGGGGATAAAGAAGGGGGATCTGCGGGGCAAGGTTTTTACTTCTGATGATGGTGGAAAAACATGGATCCATCGTGTTGATTTTCCGTTCCAACATGCAAGACCCTTTGTTGCTGGTAAATCGCTGTATGTACTTGGTCAATCAGGTGACCTGATAATAATTCGTTCGGACGATAACGGAATGACCTGGTCTCAGTCGTCCAACCTTTCGAGCAATCAGCATTGGCATCAGTCCGCCTGTAATGTCCATTATGCGAATGACTGTATCTATCTCGTCATGGAGAGGAGGATTACCAACGATATCAAGTCGTGGCCTGTAGGCGAACTCGCGCCGGTGCTGATACGTGGCAAGACCGGAGAAGATTTGACTAAACGTGAGAATTGGACTTTTGCATCCGAGTTGTCGTTCCGGAACACGATCCCAAATATAGAAAAAGATCCTGCGATCGATTTCTTCGGTGTGCCGTTCTTTTCTTCGGAGTATCCGCGTGGTTCAATGCCTGCGCCCAAGCGCAACAGCGCTCCTATAGGATGGCTGGAAACCAATGTGGTACAGTTTCGTGATCCGAACCACATATGGTTTGATCCGAAGGGAAAAACTTTTCACCTCTGGGCGCGTACACATACCGGGGGGACTGGCTATGCGGCAATTGCAAAAGTGGTTGAAGGCGACGATGGCACGATGAAGACAATGCTGGAGACCGTCCCGTCCGGAAAGAAGATGCTGTTTGTGCCATGCCCGGGAGGACAGATGCGGTTTCATGTTCTCTACGACGAACAAACAAAGATGTTCTGGTTGTTAAGTTCGCAGGCCACTGATTCAATGACGCGCGTGGACCGGCTTGAAGAGGAGCGCTATAATCTGCCCAATAATGAGCGCCACAGGTTGCAGCTGCATTTTTCCAGGAACATGGTGGACTGGCAGTTTGCTGGTATTGTTGCAATAGGGCCATCGCCCAAGCAGTCGCGTCATTACGCAAGTATGGTGATTGCCGGAGAAGACCTGTTGGTTCTTTCGCGAAGCGGCGATGCCCGCGCTTCATGTGCGCACAATGGAAATTTGATTACGTTCCACCGTGTAAAGGATTTCAGGTCCCTGATTTATTAAGACTTATTTCGGCTTACTAAACGACAGGCGTCCGCCATGCTTGAGGTCCCATGTCTCGCCCAATGTCCCGGCCCATTGTACGAACTGGTTGTCTTCGCTCCTGTAGACGGTAATGTTCATTGGAATATTGGCTTTATCTACAGGTGTGAAGCGGAGTGCTGAAAGTGGAATGCTCCATTCGGCGCGCCACAGTTGTTTGTCGACCATGGCGGCGTATTTTACGGCCCCGGCAAAAGATTTAGCTTCACTCTCTGATGCGCCGCCAATGGAGAGGCTGTCAAGCTTGCCATCGGTAAGTCCCCTCAATACGTATGTAACCGGTTGTCCGTCGGCCTTTTTGCCTTCCATGGCTATTTCAATGCTTTCGTCCTTGCCCCAGATTGTTCCGAGTTTACGGTCTTCCGGGAACATGCTGACGGTAGTAATGCCAATGTATAAATTGGTTGTGTCGGTGCAAAGTTTTGCCATTACAGGTGCTCCGCGAGCCCTGCGCTGATCCGGCAGCTCACCCAATCCGATTCCACCCGATGGCCATTCTTCACCGTCAAGTTTTCCGTCAATGACGGGTGGCTTGGTTATTAAAGTAACATTGCCGTAAATTGGTTTTTCCCGTGGCTTACGCGGTTCGACCGGCATGGCGTCGGAAATGGTAGGCGTCGTTTCGCCAGCCTGGACGATCAGGTTACTGCTCCATTCGACAATTCCGTCCGGGTCATTGATTTTCAGTTTTCCGTTCAAATGCAACATGTTGCCTGTAACTTTCCCGCCGGAACTTCGGGCAAATGAAATATCCATATCACCATCGGAAATAAAAACGTTGTTACGCAGCACGCAATTTAGGGTCATATGGTTATGGCATGGCCGCTTTACGCCTATGGAAACATTGTTTTCCACTATACAGTCACGGGATTTCTCATCCATGTAATACGAGGAAACTCCGTATCCCTTGCCAACTTCGATAATGTCACGAACCACGTTGCGCCGGATGATGGCGCCTTTTGCTCCGCCATAAATGGCTGCACCGTCATGTAATTCCTGCATGCAATGGTGGATGAGGTTTTCTTCGACAACGATGTTGAC